>CAYGUI010000014.1:0-28093 GCA_964353115.1 uncultured Gammaproteobacteria bacterium | reverse complement strand
GTGGCGAAATTGGTAGACGCAAGGGACTTAAAATCCCTCGGAGCTTAAACCTCCGTGCCGGTTCGAGTCCGGCCCTGGGCACCAATCTAAATTTATCCCTTTGGTCGAGAAGACATATCTTCTCCTTTAATATCTGCTGCTGCACTTGCGCATGCAATTTTATCTTCAGCAAATTTTTCTTCAAGCTCTTTTAAAACTCTTCTTTTGTTAAAATAAGTTGTTCCAGCAGCAGCCATGAATTTTATAATTCCTAAATGTTTTTGACTTTCCAGATCTGCTTTGTCGCTTTCGTTGTAAGCTTCCGGATGCCACTGAATTCCCATTACTGGCGCACCAAATTCATTTTCAAAAGCTTCAACACTATCTGCAGTTGGTTTCATTTTTCTTGACTGTCGGCTATTCGGAGCGATGTCATCATCTTGAACAGTTATTGCTGAAATAATTACCCTAGCTGGCTTTGATGGTCCATATGGAGCCATCCAGTGCACACTATTCACAGATGGTCTATCACTTGATGAAACACGCATGATATTTTTTAGTAAATTATCTTCGGTAATTCTAATTCGATGAATTTGTTTGTTATAACCAATATTACCGTGTGTTTGTGAGATACGTGGCATTCCAGCGCCGTAGTTATGATCTTCAACAGTAACTATACTTCCTCCCATAGCTTGCCACAATTGCCAAGAGCCAGCGCACATTGCCAAAATAGGTTGTCCACGAAGAAGGGCGTTTTTAATTAAATTTTGTTCAAATTCTGAGCGTATTCTATGATCTACTGATCTTTTTGTTTCTATTTCACGTGAGCGACCAGGGATAACTAATAATCCTGATTTATCGCTAATTTGAGTAAAATCGCTATAAGAAGTAGGAGTGGGAAGACTAAATTTTATGCTTTGATCAAAAGCTAAAATTTCCATTTGACCAGAGTGCGCAATAATTGTGTCAGCACGAGTAGCCTTTCTGATAGTGTAATGATCGTAATAAGCACCACCACCGTGGCTTTCATTGCGATAAGAAATAATAATTGGTGAGAAGTTAGTTTTATGCATGAGTGGATTATACTACAACTCAGAAAATTTACTACCAAATTTATGGCAAAGAGTATTACTAGAGTAAAAAAAAATAAAGCTGTAAAATTTAATTTTAAATATTAAGGAGAATATTATGATAGGTGAGCTTAAATACCAGAAGGAAACTTTTAGTATTACAGAGTTTTATGGTTTATTACACGGTAAAAAATTTGAGGATCATATTGTTAAAATTATACTTGATGAAAATATTGATCCAATTATTTTTTTAAAAGATATTAACGGTGTAAATAAAGAAATATTGATAGAATTATTTAGAACTTTGGAGGAGAAGCTAGAATTTATTGAAAATTATGCAGAATATTTAACTATAGAAGATTTTATAAAAGTTAGCCCTAGTCGTAAAATATATTATAAGTCTAAAGATTTTGTTTGTCGTGAGATACACTATTTTAGATACTCTATCAAGATGCTAGAATTAGAGCCATCACGTATTCAACAATTTGTTATAAAATATTCAAAAAACGTGTCTTTTTCTTCAGATGGAAGTGATATACAGAATTTTTATTTTACGCATGAAAGTAAAGTATTATTATTTTCTAATGAAGGTCGTAGAAATATACCCATGTTTGGTGTGGCAAAATTTATAGAGTTGTTTGGTCCATATCTCCCCGTAGATGCTTTAAATCATCCCTTTTTCAGAAAGCATGCACAAAATCAAAGATCTAAAATTGTAGCTTCTGATAAAATAGCAAGATTAATTAAAGCCGCAGAGCCTGCTGCAGCTGCTTCTGATCACTATACTGAGTCCTTCACTATCACTATAAAGGCGCAATGTAGCTAAAAAAAACCTCCTGCCCTTCGGAGTGGTTGTCTTATAAAAGACTCAAGTTGCTCTTTATCTCTTATAGTTAAGCCTTTGCCTCTAGGTATTACGGGAGGAACAGTAGCTAATACTGCAGGAGCAGGTGGCGGCTATATAAATGCTGAGATTTCATCAGGTGATGGTCTATGTTCAAATATTTGAATATGTTCACTTATAGTTGAAACTATAATGATTTCGCCCATATATAATCACCCTGTTTAACAATTTTCAATAATTCTATATAATATACCCCTGATTTTCTATTTTACTAACATTTACAGGATTTATATTATGCGTAGTCATTATTCGGGCTCTGTTAACGAAAATTTACTAGATCAACAAGTAACTTTATGTGGTTGGGTGCACAGACGCCGTGATCACGGTGGGGTAATCTTTGTTGATTTACGCGATCGCGAAGGACTGGTGCAGGTGGTTTTCAATCCTGAAATTGAAGATAACTTTAAAGTCGCAGAGCAGCTGCGTAATGAATATGTTGTAAAAATAATTGGTACTGTGCAGTTACGCCCAGAAGGCACAATCAATCCTAATCTGCCATCTGGAAAGATAGAAGTTATTACTGATAAAGTTGAGATTCTAAATAAATCAGAGCCATTACCGTTTTCTTTAGATGAGCATATGCATGTTGGTGAAGAAACACGTTTATTCCATCGTTATTTAGACCTACGCCGCCCGGAAATGTTTAACAAGTTCAAGTTCCGCGCCGATGTAACTAAATATTGCCGTAATTTCCTTGATTCACGTAATTTCATCGATACTGAAACTCCAGTATTAACCAAGCCAACTCCCGAGGGCGCACGTGATTATTTAGTGCCATCTCGTACTCACCAAGGTAAATTCTTTGCATTACCGCAATCACCTCAGGTCTTTAAGCAGTTGTTAATGATGGCTGGTTTTGAGCGCTACTATCAAATCGTTAGATGTTTCCGTGATGAAGACTTACGTGCTGACAGGCAGCCAGAATTTACTCAGCTGGATGTTGAATTAGCATTTGTTAATTCCCAAGACATTATGGACTTAATGGAAGAAATGATAGCTGGATTATTTAACAAATTATTATCTGTTGATTTGGGTAAATTCCCAGTAATGACTTACAAAGAAGCAATAGAAAAATATGGTATTGATCGACCAGATTTACGTATTCCACTAGAGCTAGTTGAAATTTCTGATTTAATGTCTAAAGTTGAATTTAAAGTATTTAACGCGCCAGCTAATGATCCTGATAGTCGCGTAGTTGCTCTTAGATTACCAGAAGGAGCAAAATTATCTCGTAAAGAAATTGATGATTACACTAAATTTGTTGGTAATTATGGCGCTAAAGGTTTGGCATATATCAAAATAAATGAGATAGAAAAGGGCATAGACGGCTTACAATCGCCAATTCTAAAATTTTTGCCAGAAGACGTTGTTAAGCAAGTGCTTGAGCGTGTTGAAGCACAAAATGGTGATTTGATATTCTTTGGTGCGGATAAAAAACATGTTGTTAATGATTCATTAAGCGCGCTTAGAGTTAAATTAGGTGCTGATTTAAATTTATATACTAAAAAATGGGCGCCATTGTGGGTTGTTGATTTTCCAATATTTGAAAAAGATAAATCTAATGAACGATTAACCTCTATTCATCATCCATTCACTAGTGCTAAATGTACTGCTGAAGAATTAAAAAATGATCCGCTAGAAGCTGTTTCTGATGCTTATGACATGGTTCTTAATGGAACTGAGCTTGGGGGTGGATCAATTCGTATTCATGATAATGCCATGCAGCAAGTGGTCTTTGAATTATTAGGATTAGATCACGAACAGCAGCAAGTTAAGTTTGGTCATTTATTACGCGCATTACAATATGGCTGCCCACCGCACGGTGGTCTTGCATTTGGTGTTGATCGAATTGTAATGTTGATGACAGGATCTCAATCAATTCGTGATGTTATAGCTTTCCCTAAAACTCAATCAGCACATTGCCCATTAACTGATGCACCAACTGAAGTTGATTTTGCGCAGTTACATGAGTTGGGAGTTAAAGTAGCAAAACCAGCGAAAGAAGAGGAGAAATAATATGGCCGGGCATAGTAAATGGGCAAATATCAAACATAGAAAGGGCGCACAGGACGCTGCACGCGGTAAAATTTTTACCAAACATATTCGCGCAATAACGACTGCAGCACGTCATGGTGATCCGGATCCTGATGCCAATTCTGCTTTGCGCTTGGCAATCAGTAAAGCGTTTGCTGATAATATGCCAAAAGATACAATAGAGCGCGCTATAAAGCGTGGTACTGGTGAAGGTAATGATGCACCAATGGAATTCATCCGTTACGAAGGTTATGGCCCCAATGGCGTTGCTGTGATGGTTGAATGTTTAACTGATAATAAAAACCGCACAGCTGGCGAAGTTCGTCATGCATTTACTAAAATGGGTGGTAACTTAGGCACTCCAGGCTCTGTTTCGTATTTATTCAATAAGAAGGGAATAATAATTGTTGAAAATGCAACTGAAGATGCTGTAATGGAAGTTGCTCTTGAAGCTGGTGCTGAAGATATCGCAAAAGATGGTGATGTTATTGAAGTTGTGACTGGTGAAGATGAGTTTGAAGCTGTTAAAAAAGCATTGGAAGATGCTAATTTTAAACTGTGCTCTGCAGAAATATCTCAAGTGCCAGAAATTTATGTTGCAATTGATAAAGAATCTTCTGAAAAATTATTAAAAATGATTGATCTGTTGGAAGATTTGGATGACGTGCAAACTGTTGCTAGTAATGCGGATATAGTTTTTTAAATATTCTCGCGCAAGTCTCCTGCACTGATAAAACCCCCACCGCACTTCGTGCGTCTGCCCCCTTTACAAAAGGGGGCTAAATTCTCCCCTTTTGTAAAGGGGAGATGTCGCCTACGGCGACAGAGGGGTTTTTTATTACAAAGGGTGGGGGCGACAGAGGAGTTTTTTCAACGCAATGCTTTTTTCAAAACAGAAATCTCTTTCTGTGCTTTAGTTGCTCCAAAAGAAAGTATTCCACGGTGTAATTTAAAAACTTCTTTTTCATGCATTGTATTTAATAATTTCATTTTTTCTTCACTATTTTCTAGAGAATCTAATTTTTCTTTTAATGCGACTGTTGCAAAATCACGAATTTCACCAAGCCAAGAGTCTCGCATTTCACCATCGAATCTATGAATTAATAAAAATAAAAAATTAAAAATTTCAAATTTTATTTCAAAATTTAGAGCGCCGATTATAAAGCTTTCGCTAAATGTTTTATTTTTACTAAAGTCACAAGATAAATTTAATATTTGCTTTATGATAAATAAAAACTCTGCAGGATATTTTTCGCTAGCAGATAAATTATTAAAAAGTAGTTGATTTAAGCTGTTTTGCACTAAAGGAAATTTAATCATTCTGTTAATAGCATTATCATTATTTTTGTAAAAAACTAAATTAATAAAAACTGCCAAATTTATTAAATAACTTGAATTATCAGAAATTTTTCCAGAAGTAGAAAAGGAAGATAAATTTTTGTGCGCTAATATTGCAGCAACTTTTTCTACCTGATCATTAGAAGCCGCGAACTCTAAAGGAGTTGCATATGCAACTGAGATGTTAGGATCAGTTGCGGTGTGTCCTAAAATTAAGCAAAAAACTTCATAGGAAACATCTGGCGAGCAAGCATTTAATAAAGCAGTGTGAGATTGATCTGTTGCTCTAGCGTTAGGAGATGCACCATAGTGTAATAAAAGATCTGTTAAGGCTAAATTATTTTCCTCAACAGCAATGCTCAAATCGTATTTATACTGATGATGCACTTGTGAAGGCATGGTTCCTCTTTCTAAAAAGATATGTGCAGCACGAGGATCTACTAAAAGACAAGCATGAAGTAGACCAACTTCATACATTTTGTTAAAATTAGCGTATTTTCTTTCATCTTGAGAAAGTCCTGGCAATAATTGTAAAAAACCATAATTTCTACTTGCTACTAATTTTCTTATTAATTCTTCAGTTGGTATAGCCCCAGTACGGATTAAATAAACAAAACTTGTAGGTGCATTTTCATCAACAGCAATTTCAAGCGCTGTTTTGTTAGAAGATAATTTAATATTTATTAAATCAGTACTAGATGAATCTTTTATTTCCTGCATTTTTTCAGTATCTTGTTTTTTAATAGCAGCTATGAATTGTTCTCGGTGATCATCAAAAATTATACTTGTAAAGCTTTTAACGATTAGGTCTTGGCGTAAAGTTTTTAATGTAATTTTGTTGCGGCAAAGTGGGCATTCAGATTCTTTACCTTTTTTTTGATTATCTTTAATTATGTTTACAATATGCTCTTTTTCAAAAGTGTGACCACATTTTGTAGTTACAGGCTCAGATAGTGTGCTTAAAGTAATTGGACATTCTGTTGATGATAAAGCCGCGCGTCCAAGCGCCATAAGAACTTCAAGTGAAACAGATGAAGCATCAGTATGTTGCATATCAATCCCTTTTTTGTATTATTCATCCCATTTAATATAATATAGACCATGGAATTAATTTTGGGAATTGATCCCGGTTCACGCTTCACAGGATATGGAATTATTGCAGTTAATAAAAATAAATTTGATTACATAACTAGTGGTGTAATAAATATTAGTAAATATGATTTACCAAATAGATTAAAAAATATCTTTTTGGAGTTAAATAATATTTTGGCTAATCATAAAGTTTCTCAAGCTGCAATAGAAAGCGTTTTTGTTTCCCATAATCCTAATTCAGCTTTAAAACTAGGTCAAGCGCGTGGTGCGGCATTAACAGCAATAGCAATGCATGATGTAGAAATATTTGAGTATGCCCCGCGTTTAATAAAAAAATCAATTACAGGAAGTGGCGCAGCTGACAAATCTCAAATGCAAATAATGATCCGTCATTTATTAAAATTAAAATTCATGCCAAAAGAAGACGAAGCCGATGCATTGGCAGTAGCGTTATGTCATAATTACAGAAATTCTGTCTTGCTCGCATGATTCGTCATGTCAGCATGATACGTCATTCCCGCGAAGGCGGGAATCCATAAAATATAACTAGTTTCCCGCCTACGCGGGAAACGCCAGTAGCGCAGCAATGACGAGGTTTTGTGATTACACGAATTAATGGAATACTGTTAGAGAAAATACCACCTAATATTGTTGTTGATGTTAACGGAATTGGTTATGAAGTTTTTGTCCCAATGAGTACAGTTTATGCGTTGCCCGATCTTGGTGAAAAAGTAATTTTACATACGCATTTTTTAGTTCGTGAAGATTTGCAAGCTTTATTTGGTTTTGCAACTATTGATGAGCGGAAAATGTTTCGTGAATTATTAAAAGCTAATGGCGTTGGCCCCAAAGTGGCATTGAATATTTTATCTGGATTGAGTTTGGATGAATTAATTTTTGCTATCAATAATGGTGATTCATCTCGCTTAAATAAAATACCTGGCGTTGGTAAAAAGACGGCTGAGCGTTTGGTGATTGAAATGCAGGATAGGATTAAGAAAACTCCTTGGACATCTCCCCTTTACGCAAGGGGAGAAAGCCCCCTTATTAAAGGGGGCAGCGCCGAAGGCGCTGGGGTTTTTAGTTCTGCTATTGCAGACGCCATTGCCGCCCTAGAATCCTTAGGCTATAAAAGCAATCAGGCTAAGCTAGCGGTTGATAAAATTTATCAAGAAAATCAAAGCTGTGAAGAGTTAATTAAATCGGCGCTGAAAATAATATGAAAGATCTAGTTTCTCCAGAAATAGAAAGTTTCACGGAGCAAAATCATGAAGTGTCAGTGCGTCCCAAATCGTTGGGGCAATATATTGGCCAAAATAATATTAAAAATAAATTAGAAATTTATTTGCAAGCCGCTAAGCAACGTCGAGACGCTCTTGATCATACGTTACTCTATGGCCCACCAGGACTTGGTAAAACAACTTTAGCGCGCATTATCGCGCATGAATTAGGTTCGCAAATAAAAGAAACCACAGGTCCAGTGTTAGAAAAACCCGGTGAGCTTGCAGCATTATTAACTAATCTTGAAGAGCACGATGTATTATTTATCGATGAAATTCATCGTTTAAGTCCAGTGGTTGAAGAAGTTTTATATGCCGCAATGGAAGACTACCAAATAGATATTATGATTGGTGAAGGACCTGGAGCACGTTCAATTAAAATAGATTTACCGAAATTTACATTAGTTGGTGCGACCACGCGGGCTGGTTTATTGACTGCGCCGCTGCGGGATAGATTTGGTATTTTGCTGCGTTTAGAGTTTTATAATGCTGAAGATTTAAAGCAAATTGTCACACGAAGCTCTGAGATTTTAAAAATAAATTTAGATCACTCTGGAGCGTTAGAAATCGCCAAGCGTTCGCGTGGTACACCGCGGATTGCTAATAGGCTATTACGCCGTATTCGTGATTTTGCAGAAGTGAAACATAAAGATATAGTAGATCAAAGTATTACCGATTATGCTCTTAATATTTTAGAAATTGATAGCTCAGGCCTCGATTCACAAGATAGATTATTATTAAATACTATTGTAACTAAATTTGATGGTGGGCCTGTTGGTCTTGATTCTCTAGCAGCTGCTATTGGCGAGGAGCGCGGCACAATTGAGGACGTTGTTGAACCATATTTGATTCAACAAGGCTACTTAATTCGCACCCCGCGCGGTAGAGTTGTTACGGAGCTGGGAAGAAAAAACCCCTCTGTCGGCAAAGCCGACATCTCCCCTTTACAAAAGGGGAGAATATAGCCCCCTTATTAAAGGGGGCAGCGCGCTAGCGCTAGGGGGTTTTTTTTCATCAAAGCCGCGTAAGCAGCGGGGAATTTTTAATAAAAGCCTTTATCTTTTCTTCTAACTCCTCAACACTTCCATTATTTTCAATGACATAGTCCGCTAACGCCAAATACTCTTTTCTTGACTGCTGATTAGCTAAAATATTATTAATTTCTTCGATGCTTCGATTATCACGCTTTTTTAATCTTTCAATCTGTATATCATCATCACAGTCGATAACTATGACTTTTTGAAGAAATTCCGGGGGTGAATTTTTGGTAAGTAGTGGAATTACAGCTATCTTAAACTCCCCCCTTTTGTAAAGGGGAGATGTCGGCGTAGCCGACAGAGGGGAACTCACTCTCTCCCAAATTGCCGGATGCAACAAATTTTCCAACCATTTTTTATGCTCTTTATTACTAAAAACTAATTTAGATAATTTTCGGCGATCAATTTCGCCATTTGGCAGTAAAAAATCTTTACCAAATTTTTCGATAATTTTATTAAAATATTCAGTTCCAGATTTGGTTAGTTCATGAGCTATCTCGTCGGCATCAATTATAAGAATGCCTAACTCAGATAAAATTTTAGTGGCTTCTGATTTTCCGCATCCAATGCGTCCGGTGAGAGTAATTAGCATAAATATAAAAAAGTTCAAATTAAAATTTAACCTTTTATTTTAGCAATAATGAGCAGTATTATCTAATATAGTCTAGAATTTATATAGGAGAGGAAATTTTATTGGAGGCTGAAATGCTAAATAAAGACTTAGAAAACACACTAAATATAGCATTTAAGGAGGCTTCAGACGCCCGGCACGAGCATTTGACAGTTGAATATTTACTTTTATCACTATTAGATAATATAGATGCACTAAATGCTCTTATTGCCTGTGGCGCTAATATTGAGCAGTTAAGAGGAAAGTTACAAAAATATATTACAGAAAATGCTGCGGTTATGTCTGTTGATAATAATGAGGAAACACGACCAACTTTAGCATTTCACAGAGTGCTACAACGCGCAGTTTTTCATGCGCAAGCTGCTGGAGTAAATGAAATTGATGGCGCCAATGTATTAGCCGCAATTTTTAGCGAGCCAGATTGTAAAGCGGTAGGGTTTTTATTAGAAGAAAATATTAGTCGAATTGATATTAGTAATTATTTAAATCAAAGCAAATTTAATACTTTAAATAATAGCATTGAAAAATTTAATGATTTTTCCGATTCTAATAATCAAAATGAAGATATAGAAGATAATGATTCACCAAATAATTCAATTGAAAATTATGCAATTAATTTAAACAAACAAGTTAAGCTTGGTTTTGTTGAGCCGTTAATTGGCCGTGATGAAGATATTGAACGTGTTGTACAAATTTTATGCCGTAGACGTAAAAATAATCCATTATTAGTTGGTGAAGCGGGAGTTGGTAAAACGGCAATTGCTGAAGGTCTTGCATATTTAATTGAGAATAAAAAAGTACCAGAGAAAATTTCTAAAACGACAATATATTCTTTAGATTTAGGGGCCTTAATTGCCGGCACAAAGTATCGAGGTGATTTTGAAAAACGTTTTAAATCATTGTTGCATAGTTTAAGTAATGATCCACATGCTGTTTTATATATCGATGAAATTCATTCTATTATTGGAGCTGGAGCTGCATCTGGTGGCTCGATGGATGCATCGAATTTAATTAAACCTTTATTGTCTTCCGGCAAACTACGTTGCATGGGATCAACTACTTATCAAGAATATCGTTCAATTTTTGAAAAAGAGCGCGCACTTGCACGACGTTTTCAAAAAATAGATATTAAGGAGCCAACTGCAGAAGAAACTTTTGCAATATTAAAGGGGTTGGCGCCGCGTATGGAAAGTTATCATAATGTTAAATATTCTGATAAGGCATTACGAGCAGCAGTAGATTTATCGCAAAAATATATTACTGATAGATTCTTACCTGATAAAGCAATTGATGTTGTTGATGAAGCTGGTGCTCATCAGCAATTATTATTAGATAAAAATAAAGTAGTTAGCATTACTGTTGAAGAGATTGAAAAAATTGTTGCGAAAATGGCTCGTATTCCTGAGAAGCAAGTATCAAGCGATGATCGCAAAATTATTTTAAATTTAGAAAAAGATTTAAAAGATCGTATTTTTGGTCAAGATGAAGCAGTTGCTGCACTATCTTCCGCAATAAAAATGGCGCGCTCAGGCTTGCGCGATATTGAAAAACCAATTGGTAACTTTTTATTTGCAGGTCCAACAGGTGTTGGTAAAACTGAAGTTGCTAAACAGTTAGCTAATATTATGGGAATTGAACTTGTGCGTTTTGATATGTCTGAGTATATGGAAAAACATTCGATTTCTAAATTAATAGGAACCCCTCCAGGGTATGTTGGCTTTGAACAAGGTGGATTATTAACAGATGCCATTCATAAAAAACCATATGCAGTATTGTTACTAGATGAAATAGAAAAAGCCCATCCAGATATTTTTAATATCTTATTGCAGATTATGGATCACGGTAAATTGACTGATCATAATGGCATGGAGACCAATTTTAGACATGTTATTTTGATTATGACAACTAATGCCGGCGCTACTGACTTGAGCAAACTTTCTATTGGTTTCACTAAACAAGAAGCTAATGATTCTGATAGTCTGCAAGCTTTAAGTCGAGTATTCTCGCCAGAATTTAGAAATAGATTGGATGCAGTAATTCGCTTTGGAGCTCTTAACCATGATGTGGTGTTAAAGGTTGTGCATAAGGCGATTATGGCATTGGAAAATAGATTAGCTGATAAAAAAGTAAGCTTATCTATAACTAAAGAAGCATGCGAATTTTTAGCAGAAAATGGTTATGATCGAGCAATGGGTGCTAGGCCACTAGAGCGTTTGGTGCAAGATAAGATAAGTAAAATTTTAGCCAATGAGATATTGTTTGGAAAACTAACCAAGGGTGGTCATGTTAATATCGAATTGGCTAGTGATAAATCTGAATTGATCTTTGATTTTTCTAAATCAGTCGCGAAACGTGATGCGGCCTTTAGTTAAATCATAAGGTGATAATTCTACTGTTACAGAGTCACCAGTAAGGATTTTGATATAATTTTTGCGCATTTTGCCAGAAATGTGAGCAATTACTGTATGGCCATTTTCTAGTTCTACACGAAACATAGTGTTAGGTAGTGTTTCTGTTACTTTTCCTTTTAAGATTATAACGTCGTCTTTTGACATAATTGATTTTGTATTGTTAAATTAGAAGAGTGATTATATAAATATTTGTAGTTATAAGCAACAAGGATGGGTTTTATGCACGGACCAGAAGGACTAATGAGTCCTACAGATCAATATTCTCCTATTTTGTCGATGACGTCGCCTACGCTAAGAAGTCCTGGGGAAAGGGGATTTGAGGAGGCAGATAGTGTAAATTATAGCCCTATCAGATCGCTCCCTACTTCTATTCTTCCAGAAGTGCCAGAATCATTGCTATCGCCATTACCTTCTGTTCTTCCTTCTGCTGCGGGTGGGAAATATTTAAATCCTGTTGAGCTTCGTAAACAACGTAGTTTACTTAGAAGAAATATGTTAAAGGATACTCAAATAGCAGTCTTAAAAGAAAGTTTAAAACTCCAATTATTACCAGAAAATTTACAAGATATGGTGATAGATTCTGCTTTTGATATTTCATCAGTTAACTTAGAATGTGCTTATGTTTATGGATGGAATTTTGATATTCTTGATCAAGAGTTACTAGATCAAGTACTGCGAGAAGTTACTAATGAGCTGGGTGTTCCATTGGAGCATTATAATTTAGAAATTATTAGAAAGGTTGAATATAGCTCAGATATTGGAAATATTAATACGCTTGTTCTATTTGTAAAATGGGGGATTAATTATACCCCAGATTCATCAGAATGTTCGCCACCAGCGAGCCCTGTGACGTCAACTTACTCAACTTATAGTATTTGATTTGTAAATTATATGGTATAATGCTGCCTCAATATTTTTAGTTTAACTTCAAAGTAGGGCGATGACGGGGCAGTATACCGCAAGAATAATAACTCATTTTTCAGCAGCTCATGATATTCCAGGCCATACAGGTGGCTGTGAGAACCTGCATGGTCATAACTTCAAAGTAGAGGTTGAGGCCCAAGCTTTTGAGCTTAATGATTTAGGTATGGCAATAGATTTTGCCGACTTAAAGAAAGCGACTAAAAAATATACCGAAGTATTAGATCATTCTTATGTTAACGAACATTCTCCGTTCGATAAAATTAATCCTACTAGCGAAAATATTGCTAAGTATTTGTATCAACAGATAAAAAGCGAGCTTGAGGATAATTCAGCTAAGTTATTAGCAGTCACAGTCTGGGAGAGCGATAGTTGTTGTGTGCGTTATAGCGAGGATGTATGAGCGAGCAAGTAATCCCTGATATCCAAGCTATCAAAGATTTACGTAATATTGTAATTAATAAGGTGGGGGTGAAGTCTCTTGCCTATCCAATTAAGTTTGCCGACAAGTCCGGTGCTATAGCAACCAAAGGCGTTTTCAATATTTATGTAAATTTGCCAGGAGATCAAAAGGGTACTCATATGTCACGCTTTGTTGAAGTTGTGCATGATAATACACTTATTTTAAGTGTGGCTAATTTGGATAAGTTATTAGATAAAGCCATCGCTAAATTTGGGCAAGATTACCATGGTTTTATTGAGCTTGAATTTGATTATTTTCGTAAAAAATCAGCTCCAATAAGTGGCGTAACAAGTTTTTTAGATTATAAGGTTAAGCTAGAATATAGCAAAAATCCTAAGCTTGAGCGCCTGGTTAGCGTTGAAGTTCCGGTTACAACATTGTGTCCATGTTCGAAAGAAATATCGCAATTTGGAGCTCATAATCAACGATCTCATATAACAATTAAAGCTAAAATATCTGATGATATTTTTATTGAAGATTTAATAAATATTGCCGAAAATCAGGCTTCTTGTGATTTATACGGCATTTTAAAGCGTCCAGATGAGAAATATGTTACGGAAAAAGCGTATCTTAATCCTAAGTTTGTGGAAGATATTGTTCGTGATATTTCAATAGCTCTGGAGCAAAAAAAAGGGGTTGCGGGTTACCGCATTTGGGCCGAAAATTTTGAGTCAATTCATAATCATTCGGCTTTTGCAGAAATTTATAACATGTGATAATATGCCGGATGGAAAATTTACAGCTACATGGTTTTAATAACCTGACAAAATCTATATCATTTAACATTTATGATGTTTGTTATGCCAAAACGGCTGAAGAGCGTCGTAAGTATATTGATTATATTGATGAAATTTATAATGCAGAGCGTTTAACAGAAATTTTAACTAAGGTTACCAAAATTATTGGTGCTGAGGTGTTAAATATTGCTCGTCAGGATTATGAACCTCAAGGTGCTAGCGTGACTATGTTAGTATCTGAAGGGGATGTAATGCCTAAGGACAACCAATCAATGCAAGAATCTCCGGGGCCATTGCCTGATGCTGTTGTTGCACATTTAGACAAAAGTCATATTACTGTTCATACCTATCCGGAAGCTCATCCTTCTGATGGTATTTGTACCTTTAGAGCTGATATTGATGTATCTACTTGTGGAGTTATATCTCCATTAAAAGCTCTTAACTTTCTTATTCATAGTTTTGATTCTGATATTGTTACTATTGATTACCGTGTTCGTGGCTTTACTCGAGATATTTTTGGTAAAAAATTGTATATTGATCATGAGATCAATTCTATTCAAAATTATTTAGCCCGCGAGACTTGTAATAAATACCAAATGATAGATGTTAATGTTTATCAAGAAAATTTATTTCATACAAAAATGATTCTGAAAGATTTTGATCTTAATAATTATTTATTTGATATGAAGGAAGAGGATTTAGATAAAGTTGAAGCTGAAAACATTCGTAAAAAATTGAAGCAAGAAATGCTGGAAATTTTTTATGGTCGTAATTTTGCTAAACTTCCTGGTGAAGCTTAAATATAAAATGCAGTAACTGTCATAATTTTAGAAGTCACAGTCATTAGTGATTTTATAA
The DNA here is from genome assembly GCA_964353115.1 of uncultured Gammaproteobacteria bacterium. Lineage (GTDB taxonomy): Bacteria > Pseudomonadota > Gammaproteobacteria > JAGOUU01 > JAGOUU01 > CAYGUI01. The sequence goes on along the minus strand of CAYGUI010000014.1, from coordinate 13,338 downwards.
ATTTTGGCAGTGGCTCGCCGCCATAATCAATAGCGTTTACTGCGTGCCTAGTTTCATCAATTTTCATTTGATTAATAATGTCATAGCTTCTAATATCTCTTTTTGGAAGACGAGATAGGTGCGAGTCTAAATGTTTAGCAACTTGCTTTTCTGTCTCTGCAATAAATCCTAAACTCCATTTATCACCAATTGCACCAGCAGTTAATCCAATAGTAAATGATCCAATATACCAAATAGGATTTAATAAGCTTGTATTACTATCTAACTCTTCCAATCGTGTTTTGCACCAATTTAGGTGATCATTTTCTTCTTCTGCTGATTCTATTAAAGAAGCTTTAACTTGTTCACTTTTGGCGAATACAGCTTGACCTTGATATAGCGCTTGAGCACATACTTCACCGCTGTGATTAACGCGCATTAGACTTGCACTTAAGTTTATTTGCTTGGGATTAATACTTTCTTTATTTTTACTAAATTTAATATTACGGTTAGTAGTGCTTGGTTTGGCAAATATTGTTTGTAATCCTGAACCCACTTGGATTAAAATTTTATCAGCTAGGGAATATAGTCTTGATGATTTATTCATAGTCCCTAATTATAACAAAATATATAAATTTAAAAAAATAGGAATGTAATGGAAGAAATTTGGTATGACAGTTATCCTGAGGGAGTGGCGCATGAAATTAATCCTGATAAATATAACTCAATTTTTGAGTTATTAGATCTAAGTTTAAAAAGTTATGCTGAGCATAATGCGTTTGAAAATTTCGGGACATATATTACATACGAGCAATTGGATTTGGCATCACAGCATTTTGCAGTATTTTTACAAAATGAGTGCAAGCTAAAAAAAGGCGATAAAATGTCACTTATGATGCCTAATGTATTGCAATACCCTGTTGCTTTGTTGGCCTGCTTAAGAATAGGAGTGGTTATTGTTAATACTAACCCTTTATATACAGAAAGAGAGTTAAAATCACAATTATTAGATAGTGGAGCAAAAGCTATCTTAGTGTTAGAAAGTTTTGCGCATGTAGTTGAATGTGTCCATCAGGAAACGGATGTAGAGCATATTATTGTTACTAAAATGGGCGATATGCTTGGTAGTATTAAAGGTGGAATAATAAACTTCATCGTAAAATATATAAAACGTAAAGCTCCAGCATGGAATATTAAAAATTATATAAAATATTCTGACGCCTTAAGAAAAGGTGAAAGTTTAAAAATAAAGCATGTAGATATTACACCTGATGATATTGCTTTTTTGCAATATACCGGAGGAACTACCGGAGTAGCAAAAGCTGCAGTATTAACGCAGCGGAACATGATTTCTAATGTCTTACAGGCAAAAGAGTGGATTCAACAATACGCTAATCCTGGTAAAGAAGTTGTTTTAACTGCTTTGCCTCTTTATCATATATTTTCTTTAACAGCTAACTTTTTTGTTTTTATGCTTTTTGGCGGGGTTAATATATTAATAACTAATCCGCGTGATACTAATGCAATGATAAAGCATATGGCAAAATTTAAATTTACTGCTTTATCAGCTGTAAATACTTTATTCAATGCCTTAAATAATAATAAAAATTTGTCTAAAGTAGATTTTTCAAATTTAAAAATAGCATTATCAGGTGGCATGTCATTGCAAGAATCTGTAGCCCGTAAGTGGCAAGAAATAACTGGTACTGTTGCTCTAGAAGCTTATGGGTTAACTGAAACATCTCCTGCAGTTTGTATAAATCCTATAAATCTAAAAGAATATAATGGCACGGTTGGTTTGCCAATTAGCTCAACAGAAGTAGCCATTATTGATGAAGATGAAAATGAGTTGCCAATAGGTGAGCTTGGTGAGTTAGTTATTAAAGGCCCACAAGTTATGCGTGAATATTGGAATAAACCAGAAGAAACAAAAAACGTTTTTACTAAAAATGGTTTTTTGAAAACTGGTGATATTGCGATAATAAATGAAGGTGGTTTTGTTAAAATTGTTGATCGTAAAAAAGATATGATTAATATTTCTGGTTTTAATGTTTATCCAAATGAAATAGAAGATGTAGCCATGGGCTTCCCAGGAGTAAAAGAAGTAGGGGTGTTTGGTATTGCTAATCCTAAGACCGGTGAGGCAATTAAGATGGTTTTAGTTGCAGAGCATAATTTAATTATTGATGATCTGCGTGAATATTTAAGCCATAACTTAACTAAGTATAAAATGCCTAAATTTATTGAAATTGTTGATGAATTGCCGAAAAGCAATGTTGGCAAGGTTTTGCGCAAGGAGCTGCGGGAAAAATATAAGTAGTTCCGGCTTCTTGCTGAATGCTACGTCGGACGAGAGTATAAAAATGTAGTCAAAGCCGGGCTTGCCCGGCGTAGCTGCAACGCAGTGAAGCCGGGGAGATTAATCCGCCTGATGCTTCTCTTTCATTTCAGCAATAGTTTTGCATTCAATGCAAAGATCTGCTGTTGGTCTAGCTTGTAAACGATTAAATCCAATTTCTTCACCACATTCTTGACAAAAGCCATAGTCGCGAGAATCAATTTGACTAATAGTTTTATTAATTTTATTAATTAATTTACGTTCACGATCACGAGCGCGTAATTCTAGTGCTCGTATTTCTTCTTCAGTAGCTTGATCATTAAGATCAGCAAATCTTGTAGAATCTTGTAAATGAACAACAGTTTGCTCTGCTTCACCCAATAAATCTTTTTTCCATTCCATTAATATGTCTTTAAAAAAAGATAGTTGTTTATCAGACATATATTGTTCGCCTTTAGCTGGCACATAACTTTTTTTCGCTTTAAATTCTGCGTCAGAGATTGTTTTAGGCATATTGTCACCGATTTTATATTTTATCTGTAAAATAATAGCATTTATTGGTAAAATGTGCAGCAAAATTGGAGGAAGTATGGAGTTTAAAAAATACGAATGTGTTCTTTGTGGTTATATCTATGATGAAGAGATTGGTTGGCCAGATGATGGCATAGCACCAGGAACTAAATGGGAAGATGTGCCAGAAGACTGGATGTGCCCAGATTGTGGTGCTGGAAAAGATGATTTTGAAATGATTGAGCTATAATGGCTTGACCACAACTAAAATCACTATAGAAACTAAAAATAGCGTGGGAATTTCATTGAAAAAACGATAAAATTTCGCGCTTTTTTTGTTTTTATCATGCTTAAATTTGGACAAATATATGCCGCAATAAATATGGTATATAACTAATAAAAATATTAATCCTAATTTTAGGTGTAGCCACATGGCATGTTTATAAATCTTCCATGCATAATCATATAGCAAAATAAAACCGAAAATTGCAGTTAAAATAGCAGCAGGTGTGGTAATGCAATAAAATAAGCGCCACTCCATAATTTTAAAGCGCTCAATACTTATTTTGTCAGTAGCATCAGCATGATAAACAAATAGGCGTGGCAGATAAAAGAGTCCTGCAAACCATGCTACCATTGAAATAATATGAAAGGATTTGATCCACAACATCAACATGGAGATTAGTATATCATGTTTGCAACAATTCGCGCAGTCGGCGCGGCAATAGGTTGGGTGTCGTCAACTGTTGATACAGCTCGTTCGGCTGCTATAGGAGCTCAGGTTACAGCTGAATACTATTATAAAAATCCATGGGAAATATATAACGGTACTCATAAATATTTAACTCAAACCCAAATATCACAGCAAGAAGATAATAAGGCGCGTGAAGAATTATTTGTTGAATTAAATCAAGCTCGAGAATTAGCAAGTATAAATTTATTAGAAGCTAAAATAAGCTCTATATTAGCTATAAATAATTATTGTAAGTATATTAGGAACAAAATTCGTAAAGAAAATAAAATATTTGACAGCCAAGAGTTGGCAAATTTTTTTATTGAATTAAATAATAAATTTTATACGGAGTATAGTTTTATTCGCCAAGATCGAAATGCATTATTAAGGATATTTAATAATCATGGTAATACAGCAAGTTATTATCATATTATGAGTAATCTAAAAAATACTTTGCTTTTGACTATAAAAGCAGGGAGCCATAACCCGGCTGCTCAGGAGTTTATAAGTAAAAAACATGATCGTTGGTTTAATTTTTGTGTTAAAAAAGATAAAAAAGGTATATCGCGGAATAATATATGACTATTAGCGTTTTTGAATTGTTTTCAATTGGTGTTGGTCCATCAAGCTCTCACACTGTGGGACCTATGCGTGCGGCAAATGAATTTATTAATGAGGCAAAAGATAAAGATTTATTGCAAGCTGCTACGCAGATTAAAATAGATTTATATGGATCTTTAGCTTTAACTGGAAAGGGGCATGGTACTGATTACGCTATTTTAATGGGTCTTGAGAATAATTTACCAGAAAATATAAAGCCTAATGTAAGTCGTCAGCGCTTTGAAGAAATAATTAAAACTAAGCAAATAAAATTGGCTAATAAATGTAAAGTTGATTTTGAATATAGTTTAGATTTAATTTTTAATATGGATAAAACATTAGATTTTCATTCTAATGCCATGAAATTTAGATTGTTAAATGAAAAACAAGAGATATTATTAGAAAAAATTTATTATTCGATTGGTGGTGGATTTATTATTGATGATTCTAATAAAGATGATAGTTTAATTAAAATGGAACAAGAATGTGAACTACCATATCCATTTGAAACTGCTCACGGTTTATTAATTCATTGCGCCAATACTGGAAAATCTATTGCAGATATTATGCGTGATAATGAGCGTTATTGGCGCAATGATGATGAAATAAACTCTGGTTTAATGAATATTTGGCAAGTGATGGATGATAGTATTGCTTTAGGTATTGCTACAACTGGAATATTACCAGGTGGGCTAAATATTAAGCGTCGAGCGCATGATTTAAATATAAAGATAACAAATAATTCTAAAGTAGAAGATTTGGATTATCTAAGCTTATATGCAATTGCTGTCAATGAAGAAAATGCCGCATGGGGCAAGGTTGTAACTGCGCCAACCAATGGATCAGCTGGTACTATTCCCGCTGTATTAAAATTTTATTTACAAAAATACCATAATGGTAAAAATCATAAAAAAGATATTTGTAATTTTTTATTAACTGCTGGTGCTATAGGTATTTTATATAAAAAAGGAGCATCGATTTCTGCGGCAGAAGTAGGGTGTCAGGGTGAAATAGGTGTTGCAAGCTCTATGGCTGCTGGTGCATTAGCTGCATGCTTGGGTGGTACTGTGAAACAAATTGAAAATGCAGCTGAGATTGCAATGGAGCATCATTTAGGTATGACTTGTGATCCAATAAATGGTTTGGTACAAATTCCATGTATTGAACGAAATGCTATGGGGGCGGTAAAAGCTGTAACTGCAGCGCATTTGGCTTTATTTGGTAGTGGTGAGCACTTTGTATCGCTTGATAAAGTAATATCAACAATGCTACAAACAGGGCGAGATATGCAGAGTATTTATAAAGAAACTTCGCAAGGAGGATTAGCGGTTAATGTTACTGAGTGTTGAAACTTCGTCATCCCTACAAGTCCGTCATCCCTACAAGTCCGTCATCCCTGCAAGTCCGTCATCCCTGCAAGTCCGTCATCCCCGCGCAGGCGGGGATCCAGATAAAAATTTACTTTTTCTTATGATCAACTTTAACAAGCTCTAAATCAAATATAAGAGCACTGTTTGGCATGATCTTAGGAGGTGCTCCACGTTCGCCATAAGCAAGGTCAGCAGGAACAAAAATTTCCCAATGATCGCCAGGTTTCATTTTCATTAAAGCTTCTTGCCAGCCTTTAATTACGCCATTAACAGCTAAAGTTGCTGGAGTTTCACCACTTGAATCGAAGCTTTCACCATTTATCAACATACCTTTGTATTTTACAGTTACTGTATCATTCATTGTTGGTGATGCTGCATTGCTGCTTGATGCTTTAACTACTTTATACTGTAATCCACTAGCTAAAGTTTTTACTCCTGGTTTTGCAGCGTTTTCTTTCATAAATAAGTCGCTTTGTTCTTTATTCTGTTTGAACATTGCTTCCATTTTTGTACGTTCTTTTTCCATGATTTCTTTACGAAGACTATCAAGAGAAGCTTTCATTTCTTCGTCTTTTATACCATGAGCAGATCCTTTTAAGGCATCTTGCATACCTTGCTGTATTAAAGCAGGATCTAAATCAACTTTTAACTCATCACGTAATGATTTAATTTGAGCGCCTTGCATATAACCAATAGAATAACTTTGCTTCTGTGCATCAGTTTTCAAATCTGCAGCGATTAAACTGCTCGTGCCAACAATACTAAGTCCTGTAATTGTAGTGGCTAAAAAAGCTTTAAGTTTCATTTATTTTTGCTCCTAGTTTAATAATGAAGTTTTATATAATATCATAAAGAAATATATAAAAAAATATACACCATTATGCGAAAAAATTTAGGTAATTTAAATAAACTTTTTGTTATAGCGGTATTAGGATTTTCCTCCGGATTCCCCTTGGCTATAATTAGTACAACTTTACAGGCATATTTTGCGACTTACAATGTTAGCTTAAAAACTATTGGCTTTATAAGCTTATTAAGCTTGCCGTACTCAACAAAATTTTTATGGGCGCCATTTTTAGATATAATCAGCCCCTTTGGTAAAAAACGAACTGGGTGGATTTTGATTACACAGTTTTTAATGGTGCCACTAATTTTTTTATTATCTTATTTATCCCCAAAAAATATTAATCAACAAGTTTTATTGTCTTTAATAGGATTTTTAATTGCTTTTCTATCAGCAACACAGGATATTTCTTTTGATGCTTATCGAACAGAATTATTTCACGATGATCTGTATAAAGCACGCGCAACTACCATTAGTGTGTTTGGTTATAGAATTGCAATGTTAGTATCTGGTGGTTTTGCAATTTATCTTGCTGGAAAATCTGGTAGTTGGCATGTAAGTTTTTTATTTATGGCAAGCACCATGTTTTTATTATTTTTATTCACTGTTCTTTTTGCACACGAGCCAAGTAAAAATATTATTAATAAAGATGATAATAATTTTTATGGGACTGCATATAAAGCCTTTTTAAATTTAAAAAATAATAAATATTTTTATAATATTTTGTTTTTTGTTTTGCTGTATAAAATAGGTGATGCCCTAGCCTTGAGTTTAAATACAGCATTTTTAATAAAAACATTACATTTTAGTTTAGAAGAAGTTGGTACTTATAGTAAATTATTAGGATTTGTTGCAACTATTTGTGGCATGACTTTGGCGGGAGAAATTATAAGGAAGCTTGGTCTTTATCGCTCTTTATTTGTTTTTGGAATTTTGCAAGCTATCGCGCATTTGTTTTTTATGAAGTTATTTTATCTAGGTCATAATAAAGCTTTTATGGGAGTCACGATGTTTGTTGAATTTTTTGCAAGTGGGATGGGTACTGCGGCATTTATAGTTTTTATTATGGACTTGTGTAATTTAAAATATACTGCAACGCAATTTGCCTTATTATCGGCTTTAAGCGCGGTACCAAGAAATTTTATTGGGCCAGTTGCTGGTAGCTTGGTTGTAAATATTGGGTGGGGGCAATTTTATTTTTTATCTTTTTTAGCGTCACTACCTGCTTTGTATTTTCTAGTTAATATGAAAGAATTGTTTTTAACATCGGAGGAAGAGGGCTATGATGCCACTACAGCAACAGAGACCAACTAGATTTAGGCGTGTAATTAATTTTTGTCGTCAAAATTTGGATATATTAGGTGGCTCCTTTATTACATTATTGGGTTTAGGATGTTTTATTATTCCTTTGGCCGAGATTGAAAATTTTAATTCATATTTAGTGCCATTAATTGCATGTCTATTTTTATCTGGAGGAATTACAACATGTGGAGTTTGGCTATTAGTTAATGGAATTCGAGACTGTTTAGAGCGTGCAGCAATAGGAGAGCTCTATGAACTGTATGATTATACTAGGCGTTTAGAAGGTGGTGATGAAGATCCAGTATCAAGATCTCCATCTGCTTTTTCTGTTCCACCGGTCCAATCTCCATCTACTCCAGAAGGCTATGTAGCCATTAATCTAGCACCACCTACATCACGCGAGCCCACTCGACCTGGTGCCCGGACTCCATAGGGGAAATTTTGTCTTCGCCATATTCAAAAACAGTTGCGATTTTTTGTGGCTGTTTTTCTAGTGTTATTGTTCCTGAATTTAATGGCAAGCCGTAAAATTCAGCACCAAATTTACTAACAAAGTTTTCAAGTTTGTCAAGCTTGTTTTCTTTCGCAAAGATTTGTGCATAAAATTCTAGCCCATATGGTCCATGATAAATTCCAGCGCAGCCACAAGCGTTTTCTTTAGTTTTTATATTATGCGGTGCGCTATCAGTGCCGGCGAAAAATTTAGGACTGCCACTAACCGCTGCAGCAATTAAAGCTATCTTATCTTCACGACGCTTTAAAATCGGCAAGCAATACTTATGTGGTTTAATTCCACCTAATAATAAATCATTGCGATCATACCATAAATGATGAGGCGTAATAGTTGCTGTAATATTAGCAGGTGCTTTAAAAATAAAATCTACGCCATAAGCAGTACTAATATGCTCAAGGACTATTTTTAATTTGGGGTAATTATTTATTATATTTAACAAGCTTGTTTCAATAAAAACTCTTTCGCGGTCAAAAATATCAATCAATGGATCAATAGCTTCACCATGAATAAGCAATGGAAATTGCAGCTCTTCTAATTTAGCAAAAATTTTACTTAAATTTTTAAACGATGATATGCCCGATTGTGAATTGGTAGTTGCACCAGCGGGATATAATTTAAAAGCAAAGATATCAGGGTGTTTTACTGCTTTTTCAACTTCTTCAATAGTAGTGTTTTCTGTTAAATATAAAGTCATTAATGGCTTAAAATTATTATGACTTGCTGGCACATGTTGTTTTATACGAGCCAAATATTCTTCCGCTTGTTTTACCGTTGTTACAGGATCAATTAAGTTCGGCATTACTATAGCGCGCGCAAAATTATGCGCAATATGCGGCACGGTAATATTTAGCATATTGCCATCACGAAGATGGCAATGAAAATCGTCAGGAGTTCTAATCTGTATTTGTGTCATATTCAGTATGTAAGTTATAGTCTAAAATAGCAGCTAAGCTAAAAGCCACGCCAAAGCCAGTAATTTCGCTGTTTACCGCTCCAAGACCGCCTTTATTTTCATGAGAAGATAAGTCAATATGTACCCACGGAGTATTTTTATCTTCAATAAATTTTCCTAAAAAGCGTGCAGCGCGAATATGATCAGCATAACCAACCTCTGTGCATTGCTTAATATCAGCGATATCGCTTTTAAGAGCATCGTCATAGTCCGTACTATAAGAAAAAGGCCAGACGCGCTCAGCACTGTGTTCACCAATGTTTATTAATTTAGTAAACCATTCTTCTTTATTAGTAATAACGCCACTATACAAAGAATCTAGCGCATAAGCACAAGCACCGGTTAAAGTAGCATAGTCTATTATTAAATTAGGATTCTCTTTGCTCGCAAGATGTAAGGTATCGGCTAAGATCATGCGACCTTCAGCATCAGTGTTAATAACTTCTATGGTTGTACCATTAGCAGCAGTAACGACATCTCCAGGGCGGTAAGTATCAAAGCCTATATCGTTTTGAGCAATTCCAAGCCAGCAATCGACATTAACTTCAGCTTCAACTTCTTTTAAAGCCATCATAGTAGCAATAGCTACCGCGCTACCAGTCATATCATGTTTCATTGTCGACATGTATTTAGCTGGAGTTTTTAGATTATGTCCGCCAGTATCAAAACAAATTCCTTTACCAACTAAAGATATTTTTTCATTAGATTTTTTTGCGCCTATATATTTTAGGTGAGCGATTCCGGCATAGTCATTGCCTTCACCGCCAGCAACAGCTAAAAACGCTCCAGCACCTAAATTTTGCAAATTTTTGCGGCTATAAAATTCAAATTTAAAACCGTGTTCTTTGGCAAAAGAATGTAAAAAATTATAGTAAATTTCTGGAGTTAAAAAGTTATGAGGTTGCGTTGCTAAATAACGTACTAAACTAGTACCGCGTGCCTCAGCGATAATGCGTTTAAAATCAAAATCTTTTTGAATTTCAGTATGTAAATTTATAGTAATTTTATCCGCTAATTTCTTTTGATCTTTCTTAAAATTAGCTTCAACGCCATATAAATTAGCTAAAATGCTAATAGCTAATTCAGAATAGTCTTGGGCAATAATTGCTAGATAATCAGGTAAGCTCGAAAAATATGGTGCAATAAATTTACGAAGCTCGGTTAATTGGGTAAATTTACTTTGATTTTTATCAATAAATTTTACAATTAATAAACTAGCTGTGCTATTTGGAGCATTAATAGCAAAATCTTTATTTTCTTTTTTAGCCGCATAAGATGTTATTAATTCTTGATATGGAAGAGGGGTAAAGTTTGGATTATTTTTATCTAATAAAATTAAAATATGTTCAAAATTATGCGCATTTTTTTCTAAAAAAACGCTATTTTCTTGATTAATAACAAATTCGGGGTAAGTGAATTTTATATTGTTTGCCGACATTATTGTTCCTGCTTTATGGTGTTTTATTTTCTTAATTATGCGTATGACCGTAATTTTACGTACGTCCGTCATTCCCGCATACGTACGTCATTCCCGCGAAGGCGGGAATCCAGCAAAAATATTATAAACGAAATATTTCCGGGAACAAAATGTTAGCTACGTCCTCAAAATGATCAGCAAAATGAACTTTAAGCCCCTTTTTAATATATTTTGGTAGCTCTTTATAGTCTGCCTCAACGTCATGTGGCAAAATAATTTCATTTATACCGATTCTTTTTGCCGCAATGACTTTTTCGCGAATACCACCAACTGCTAAAATTTGACCAGTTAAGGTTAACTCTCCAGTCATGGCAACTTTACGATCTAGTTTTTTACCATATGCCAAAGATAATAATGATGCAGCCATGGTTATACCAGCAGAAGGTCCATCTTTTGGTGTTGCGCCTTCTGGTATGTGCATATGTACAAAAGCGTTATCAAAAAAATCTTCTTGAGCTTTATATTTTTTCAAATTAGCAGAAATATAACTAAAAGCGATCTCAGCAGACTCTTTCATTACGTCACCCAGGTTACCAGTTACTTTAATCCCGCGCTGCTGTGAATGTACAACTGAAGTTTCAATATTAATAGTCTCGCCACCATATATTGTCCAGGCAAGACCAATCATTACCCCAATATCTAAGAATGGCTCTTCACGATAAAATGTCGGCATGCCAAGATATGAGTCAACATCTTTCTGCGTAACCTTTATAACAATATTATTTTTTTTATTTTTTACTATTTTAACTGCCGCTTTTCTAATTATTCGAGCTAGCATTTGCTCAAGTCCTCGTACACCAGCTTCTCGTGCATAGCCATCGATAACATATTTGAGTGCGGCATTTGATAGTTTTATTTTTGAACTTTTCACACCAGATCTTTTTAATAGTTTTGGCCATAAGTGCTTTTTAGTGATGCTAACTTTTTCCTCTAAAATATACCCTGGTAGATGAATTGCTTCCATTCGATCAAGCAAAGCTTGCGGTATAGTATCTAACTGGTTTGCAGTACAAATAAATAAAACTTTAGATAAATCGTAACGCATATCTAAGTAGTAATCTAAAAATTGATTATTTTGCTCAGGATCAAGAACTTCTAAAAGTGCTGAAGCTGGATCACCTTGATAAGAGCTACCAATTTTATCGATCTCATCAATCATGATTACAGGATTTGAATATTCAGAATTAATTAAAGCCTTAATAATTTTTCCCGGCATTGCACCAATATATGTGCGTCGATGTCCTTTAATTTCTGCTTCATCACGCATACCGCCAACTGATAAACGATAAAAATGACGCCCAACAGCACTAGCAATAGATTTGCCTATTGATGTTTTACCAACACCTGGAGGTCCGACTAATAATATTATGGATCCAGAAATATCACCTTTTAATGCACCTGTTGCAATAAATTCAATAATGCGGTCTTTTACATCATCGAGAGCTTCGTGTTCATTATTTAAAGTTTTACGCGCGGCTGTCACGCTCACTTTGTCTTTAGAATATTTACCCCAAGGTAAAGTTGTTAGAATATCAAGGTAGTTTCTTGCAACTATATATTCAGGGGATGATTTTTCTAAAGATGAAAATTTATTGATTTCGTTGTCTATCTTTTTCTTATATTTTTCAATAATTTCTAGATGATTTAATTTTTCACGGTAAATTTCTTCTTCAGAGGGCATTTTATGCTCATTTTCTATATCTAGTTCTTGCTGAATTTCTTTTAATTGCTCTCTTAAGAAAAATTCATGCTGTTTTTTAGATATTTTTTCTTCTACCTGAAGGGATATGCGCTCTTTAAGATCTTTTATTTTTAACTGTTCACTTATTATGTCGAGAATAGTCTTCAAACGTTTTTTCAGATCATTGATTTCTAATACTTGCTGTAGTTGATCAGCGTTATTTGTTGCTATTGTTAAGGCAAAATACCCTAAATCAGATGGGTTACTATTTGCATAACGATTTAGGAACATATGTATTTCTTTTTTATATTCAGCCTTAAGAGGTAATAAATTATGTATTTTTTCAACAATAGAAGAGGTATAAGCTTTAATTTCAACTATATTTTTATGCTCTTTTTCAGCAGGGTATGAAATTTCAACTTTATATGGTGGTTTTTTACTAAGCCATTTCTTTATTTTGAATTTTTTTAATCCCTCAGCAATAAATTTTACATCGTTTTTTTCTTTTACTGGGTTATGCATTTTAAATATAGTACCGATTTTTTTAAAATCAGCGGTAGTTATATTCTCTATATCTTCAGGAGTGCAGTAAACAAATCCACCTAAATAATCAGGATGATTGTTTATTTTATTTACAGTAGAATTCCATACTTCAGCGTCAACAATGATCGCCTCTGTTTGTGTTGGTAAAAAAGGCTCTTCAAAAAGAGGTATGATATACAGTTGCTCTGTTATCACTTTGTTTTTGTTATTACTACGTTTTTTAGACATAACTAATACATTTATTCTTATATAGTAAGTATGGTAGATAATTAACAAAAAAGCTAATTAATCTTTCTTATAAGTGAAAATTCTTTGAAATCAAGCTGTTAGGAAATAGCATACAGACTATGGCTGAAAATATAGCGAGTTTATTAGGTGTTTTTTCGTAATACCTTTTCGATGTTTGTAGTGAGATATCTCTCACGTAAATTTGTAGGGTTTTTTTATTATACCGTGATGTATATTTGTAAAAAAATTTTTAAAAAAACTTTAGAA
>CAYGUI010000013.1:0-29837 GCA_964353115.1 uncultured Gammaproteobacteria bacterium | reverse complement strand
AATTTGTGGACTGTAATATCAACTAAAGAGCCAAAAATTTTACATAAAACTATTAAAATAGAAAAAAAATCATCTAACTTTTTAATAAATATGCCAACTGCGATGAAAGATTTAATCGCTACACAGTTTTTTGCCTGGATCGGATTATTCTGCTTTTTTATATTTAACAGTATTTTATTAGCGCAAAATGTTTATGGCTTGCCACCAGGAGTTGATGTTGATGCTAATCCACAATATCGTGCCTTGTTAGAGCAAGGCATGTTATTAAACGGAATAAATTCTGCAACTTATACTTTTGCGAGCGTAATATTTTCAATGATTATTCCATCGCTATGTCATAAATATTCTAATAAATTAATACACGTTTTAGGCTTGTCTTTTGGCGGAGTTGCTTTAATTGTTTCAGCACTAACTGGCAACAAAATATTATTATTTTTAAGCATGTTATTGTTTGGATTTAGTTGGGCAGTAGTAATTACCATACCATTTACTATTTTATCATCCTGTATTCCACAACAAAAAATGGGTTGGTTTATGGGGTTATTTAATGTTTTTGTTCAAGCGCCGCAAATTTTATTTTCTTTTACGGTGGGAATTATTATTAATAAAGTTTTTGCGAATAATGTTGCTCCATTATTTTTATTAGGTGGTTTGTCAATGATTGTTGCTGGTTATTTTGCTAGCAAGGTTCGTGAAGATAAAAAATTATTATCTGGGAGTTTGTCCGGAAGTTTGTCTGGGGCTGTCAAAAGCGAGGGGTGATGAAGTTTCATCTTGCGTAGCTGCTGCGGCTGCTGCGGCAACAGGTGGTGGTAGGGGAGATTCAGTAATATCAGCTTCAAGAATTTTAGCTTCAAATTCTAAAAAATCAGTAGAAAAATCAGCTAAAACTCTCTTAAAATCTTCTTTTATTTTTTTTCTTTTTGTTAATAGTATAGTATCAAGTGGTTTATAGTTATTAGGTAGCTCATCAAAATTTCCAAATCTAAATTCAGTCATATAAGCATGCCACGGTTGTTCTTTATATCTATCAGGTGGAGTTTTTATTATGTCTTCTAAAAATTGATGAATTTGTGGTCCAAAATTGATATCTTTATAATAACCAATTAAACGACCAATTTTATCAGCGGTAGATTCTTTTTCTACATGCCTATAACTCATAATCAATAAATCTTTAGTGCTGGATTTTTGTAATAACCCATAAAATAATTTTTCATTAAATCCTAGTGACTTTGGATTTTTTATTTGCTCAACTATTTGCGGAAGAATTTGATGAAAGAAATCGTTAAAAACTTTTTTTTTACGTTCATCAATAGATACTTGTGAGCGACTAGTGTTTAAATGCTTTTCTATATTTTCAAGATTGTTAAATTCTGAAAACTCTGGACCAGCATTAATTTCATTCATAATACGAAAAAAAATAGCAGCCATTAAAGGTCCACGACCTCTACTAACTTTACAATGAAAGTTAATGGGGTGCTTTTTTTTATATGTTTCAACTAATTCAAGCATGCATAATGCAAGAATATTTAAATTAACTTCAGCTGTGTGATCTTCGCATGGAATTCCAATATGATGAATATTGGATTTTTCTAATTCGCTAGGTTTTATGTAATATTCCCACCACTGTATAGATGAGCAAATAATAGGATCGATACTTCGTGCACAAGCAGGATTAAACGCATCTGATATTTGTCGTATTGTGCTTTCTTGCGGTATATGACTTAAAAGAACTTTCCCTTTACCTACAGGGGAGATATCAGAAATTTTAGGCCAATGATTTATTATTTTACCATATCCTATTGAATCAGATACGGCATTTACAGCCTCTCTTGCAACTTCATTTCCTTGGCTAAATCCAAGAGATACTCCAAACTGTATAGGGCGAGATAGTGGTAATGCAATAAAATCTAGTAAATCTTGCAAGATTAATACGCTAAACATCTAGGTTTAATTTGGCAGCGTTATATTTAATTCCATAACAGATAAATCATTATTATGCTCAAGCTCAACTTTAACCTCTTCTTGTTTTTCAACAGGAATATATTTTGCAATAACTTGTAAAATTTCTTTTTCCAGTTTTGGTAAAAATTCACAAGCATGGTTATCTTTTTTATTCTGGTGCGCAACAATAATTTGCAAACGCTCCTTAGCTATTTTTGCAGAGGATTCTTTTTTATTGATATTCTTAAAGTATTCTAAATATTCTAATATTTTCATTACACTAGCTCTTCCAATAAGCGTTTTATAATTCCTTTTTTCTTATATTCAGTAAAACGTAGTTTTACATCCTTTCCTAATAATCTATCAATAGCATCAAGATATGCCTCGCCAGCTTGACTTTTTTCATCAAAAACAACTGGGACACCAGCATTAGAGGCATTTAAGACGCTGATTGATTCTGGTATTACGCCCAAGACAGGTATTGCTAATATATCTTTGATATCATCAAGGCTTAACATTTCTCCTTGTTTAACTCTTTTGGGGCAATAGCGAGTGACCAATAAGTGCTCTTTTACTGGATCTTGATTAAGCTCAGCACGTTGTGACTTACTGGCAATTAAACCTAACATGCGATCAGAGTCGCGCACGGATGAAACTTCCGGGTTAGTTACAATTATTGCTTCATCGGCAAAATACATTGCCATAAAAGCACCTTTTTCAATTCCAGCTGGTGAATCGCAGATAATGTAATCAAATTTTTTCTTAAGTTCAGCAATTATTTGACCAACACCTTCTTTGGTTAATACGTCTTTATCTTTAGTTTGTGATGTAGGTAAAATGAAAAGATTTTCTAATCTTTTATCTTTTATTAATGCTTGATTTAAAGAGGCATCGCCATTGATAACGTTTACAGAATCATAAACTACTCGGCGTTCACATCCCATGGTGACATCAAGATTTCTGAGTCCAACATCAAAATCAAAAACAACGGTTTTTTTACCGCGCATTGCAAGACCCGATGCAATAGCAGCACTAGAAGTTGTTTTTCCAACACCACCTTTACCGGAGGTTACTACGATAACTTTTGCCATACTATATTATCCTAAAATTTAATTTTTTATTATCTAGATAGATCATAACTCTTTTTTTCCAATACTGCTCTGGTATTTGCTCAGCAGTTAAATAATGTCCGCAAATAGCAACCAATTCAGCCTCTAAGCTATTACAGAAAATTTTAGCACTATCTAAGTTATTAGTTCCAGCAAGGGCGCGTCCGCGAAGAGGAGCATAAACATGAATATTTTCAGCTGCTAAGATTTCTGAGCCTGCGCCAACTTGTTCGGTAATTATTAAATCACCATTTTTAGAGCTTATTTGCTGTCCAGATCTAATTGGAAACTCAATAGTTAGATTGGCTGGTTTGTTATTTTCCGTTTTGCTATTAGGGTATGAAGTAAAAATAGTTAGATTTTTTTTGCGAGCTGCTATAGCGATTTTATCGCTATTATTATCATATATTATTCCAATTGGTAAAATTTCTTCATTTTTAAAAATACTAATTATTTCATTTAATAATTTAACTGATAAATTTTGTATTTTTAATAAATTAATTAAAATTGGAGCATTGATAAATAATGCTGGTGCAAATGATTTTTTAATTTTTAGTTCACGTTTAATAAGTTCAATATTGCTACTGAAAATATTAATAGCTGATAAAGGGTATAGGCCCGCCTTGAGTTCCAATATATTGGCAGTAGTTAATGTGTCCATATCCCATTATATATTTTATGTTATAATTTTTCCAAAAATTACTGAAAATTATTGGAAAAAAATTATGGCTAACACCTTAAGTAGTAAAAAAATTAATAGTAAAGAATATAAGTTTTATGACTTATCAAAACTAGATATAAACAGAATTAATAAGCTTCCTATTTCTATTCGAATTTTGCTAGAAAATTTACTTAGATTTAACCGCGAAAAAATGGATGTTGATGCCATATTAAATCGTGAAGAAAATTTAGATAAGCAACATGAAATTTTATTTACGCCAAGCCGTGTTATTTTACAAGATTTTACTGGTGTTCCATCTATTGTTGATTTAGCTGTTATGCGTGATGCAATGAAAGATTTGGGCGGTGATCCAACCAAAATTAATCCATTGCAACCAGTTGAGCTTGTAATTGATCATTCAGTTCAAGTTGATAAATATGATGCTGAAGCTCTTGAATATAATACAAAAAAAGAATATGAGCGTAATGAAGAGCGTTATATATTTTTAAAATGGGGGCAAAAGTCATTTAGTAATTTTCGTGTTGTTCCGCCAGAAACAGGTATTGTTCATCAGGTTAATTTAGAATATTTAGCGCGGGTAGTTTTTGAAAAAGATGGTTATCTTTACCCGGATACACTAATTGGCACGGATTCTCATACTACTATGATTAATGGTGTTGGAGTGCTTGGTTGGGGGGTTGGTGGTATTGAAGCGGAGGCAGCTATGCTTGGCCAACCAGTAAGTATGCTAATTCCTGAAGTGATGGGCTTTAAGCTTATTGGAAAATTACCAGAAGGTGCAACAGCTACAGATTTAGTTTTAACAGTAACTGAAATTTTACGTAAAAAAGGTGTTGTCGGTAAATTTGTAGAATTTTATGGTGATGGTCTTGATAATTTATCACTAGCTGATAGAGCAACTATTGCTAACATGGCGCCAGAATATGGTGCAACTTCAGGGTTTTTTCCGGTCGATGAAAAGACTATTGATTATTTAAAATTAACTGGCAGATCAAATGAGCATTGCAAAGTAGTTGAAGAATATTGCAAGGCTAACATGCTATGGCGCGATGCGTCGACCCAGGATCAAATTATTTACAATGACAGCATGACTCTTGATTTGTCCAAAGTTGTTCCAAGTATTGCAGGTCCAAAAAGACCGCAAGATAGAATTGATTTAACAAAAGCAAAAGAAAACTTTATTGCTGCGTTATCTAGTGAAAAACAAGAAGTGCCTCAAGATAATAATAAATTACAAAATGGCTCAGTGGTTATAGCAGCAATTACTAGTTGTACTAATACTTCCAACCCTCAAGTATTAGTTGCTGCAGGTTTAGTAGCACGTAAAGCTGCAGAAAAAGGCTTACAAGTTCCTGAGTGGGTTAAAACGAGTCTTGCTCCCGGATCAAAAGTTGTTACTGATTATTTACATAAAACTGGTTTGTTAGAAGATTTAGAAAAGCTAGGGTTTTATTTAGTTGGCTATGGTTGTACTACTTGTATAGGAAACTCAGGACCGCTAAAACCAGAAATTAGCAAAGTTATAAATGAAAATAATTTATATGTAACTTCTGTTTTATCAGGAAATAGAAATTTTGAAGGGCGTGTTCATCCTGAAGTTAGAATGAACTATTTAGCATCTCCCCCGTTAGTTGTAGCATACGCTTTAGCTGGTACGATGAATATTGATTTTTATAATGATCCAATTGGGCATGATAAAAATAATATCCCAGTATTTTTAAAAGATTTATGGCCAACTAGCCATGAAATACAAGAAATAGTTAGTTCAAGCATTAATTCAAATATGTTTGTTAAGAATTATGAAAGTGTCTTTGATGGTGGAAAATACTGGAAAGCATTATCCTCTCCAGAAGGGGATTTGTATAAGTGGGATAAAAATTCTACTTATGTGCGTAAGCCAACTTTTTTTGATGGAATGACTGATAAATTAGAGGAAATTAAAGATTTAGTTGGGGCGCGTGCTTTAGCTGTTTTAGGCGATAGTGTAACGACTGATCATATTTCTCCAGCTGGTTCAATAAAAGCAGATAGTCCAGCAGGTAAATATTTACAAGAGCACGGTGTTAAACCAATAGATTTTAATTCTTATGGTTCACGACGTGGTAATCATGAAGTTATGGTGCGTGGTACTTTTGCTAATATTCGCTTGCGCAATAAAATGGTTCCAGGAGTGGAAGGCGGTTTTACCAAATTTCAACCTGATGGTACGCAAATGACTATATTTGAAGCTGCAGAAAAGTATCAAGCAAATAAAACACCGTTGATAATCTTAGCAGGTAAAGAATATGGTAGTGGATCATCACGTGATTGGGCAGCAAAAGGACCTTATCTTTTAGGTATTAAGGTGGTAATTGCTCAAAGTTATGAGCGTATACATCGTTCTAATTTAATAGGTATGGGAATATTGCCATTACAATTTAAAGATGGTGAAAGTGCTGAATCTTTTGGTTTAACTGGAGATGAATTATTTGATATTTCTGGTATTAATGCTGGAGATGCTGATAAGGTTACTGTGTCAGTTACCATGAAAGATAATAAAAAAATCGAATTTGCTGTTGATATTAGGCTTGATACTCCACAAGAGGTTGCTTATTATAAAAATGGTGGCATATTAAAATATGTATTACGGCAGTTAGCAACACAATAAACGTTGGTTATTTATGGACAATTTTTCAATTATAGGTTTATTCTGGGGAGCAACTCTTCCGGTTAAGTTAATAATTTTATTTTTAATTGCAGTATCTATTTTTTCTTGGACAATTATATTTCAGCGAGCTTTATTGTTTAGAAATATGGGTAATGCGATAGATAATCTAAATTTATTGCTATCAAGAACTAAAGATTTGAATGGTTTATTTCAAGCTATAAAAAATAAAAATAATCTTAATTCAGCAGAGCATTTTTTCGTAATCGGTACCCAGGAATATTTAAATTCACGTGATTATGACAAAGTTACACAAGTTCTAGAGCTTTGTGAAATTAAAGAAGTATCACGACTCGAAAAACAATTATCAACTCTGGCAACTATAGGATCGGTAAGTCCTTATGTTGGATTATTTGGTACTGTTTGGGGGATTATGCATTCTTTTATTGGTCTTAGCAATTCCCATGAGCAGGCAACTATAGCTAATGTTGCTCCGGGTATTGCAGAAGCATTAATTGCTACAGCTGTAGGACTATTTGCAGCTATTCCTGCAGTTATTGCATTTAATAGATATAGTACCAATTTGAATTTTATTATCTCAGGTTATGATGAATTACAAAAACGCTTAATTTTATGGTTAAAAAGCGAGCAATAATAGCCGAAATGAACGTCGTTCCTTATATCGACGTAATGTTAGTGTTGTTGGTTATTTTTATGATCACAGCTCCAGTTTTATTGCAAGGGGTTAAAGTAGAGCTGCCAAAAACATCTGCAATAAATATAAATAGGCAAAATAAATTGCCTATTGTTATTAGTATCGATAAAAATAATAAATTATATTTAAATATAAATGATAAACCTAGGAACAGTATAATTTTACGTGATTTATTACTCAGATTGGTTGCTGAGCATAAGCGTGACCCATCTCGTCACATTTTAATACAAGGTGATAAAAATGTAAGTTATGGTGATGTAGTTAAAACTATGGCTGTACTGCAGAAACAAGGTATAAATAATATAGGTTTAATTACGGATGCTGCGAAATGATAAATTTATTACGTAAGCCTTTTATAAAATCATTATTATTACATGCAGTTGTATTAATTTTCTTAATGATTAACTTATCGTTTAATAATAACGATGTAAATATCGAAGAAGAAAGTCCTGTTGAAGCGCCAATTTTAGCAACAGCATTTAGCTCTGATGAAGTAAATAAAGAAATTTTTCGTATTGAACAAGAAGAAGTTAAGCATAAATTAGCATTAAAACATGATCAAGATCGCATAGCTTTGCAAAGTAAAAAGATGCGTCAAGAGCTTTCTAAGATTGCTAAAAATATAAAAGCAAAGGAAAATGATTTAAAGAAAATAAAAAGGGAAAATAAACTTCAAAAATTAGAAAATATAAAAAATAAAGATTTAGCAAGTATAGATAAGCAATTAGATAATGAAATGAATTTGCTTGAAGTGGCGGAAAAAAATAAGGCTCGACTGGACTCGGAAATTCAAAAATTTAGGTTGTTGCTTAAAAAGCGCATGTCTAATTTGTGGATATCACAACAGCAATTTTTAGGGAAAAATTTATCGACAGTGTTAGAATTAAAGTTAGATCAAGCAGGGAAGGTTGTTAGTAGTAAAATTTATAAATCTAGCGGTAGTGAAGCTTTAGATCTCTCAGTAAAGATGGCTGCTAATAAATTAGAAAAAATAGAAATACCTAATGATCCTGAATTATATAAATTAATAAACACAGTACATTTTACTTTTAAACCAGATGAATAAAATATTTAAATATTTAGTTATATATTTTTTAGTTATAAATAATGCTTTTTCTACCTTAGATGTTTTAATTACTCAAGGAATGAATAATGCTATACCTATTAAAATAAATAGTTGTGATGTTAATGAAATTTCAAATGTGATTATTAATGATATAAATCGTAGTGGTTTATTGAGATCTGCTAAAAATGAGGAAAATACTGATTACTACACAGAATGCTCAGTTACAAAAAAAAATAGCAATTTTAAAGTTAATTTTAAATTAAAAAATTCTGATGAAATAGGTAAAGAATTATTAAATAGAGAATTTGATGTAAATACTAGTCAATTTAGAAATCTTTCTCACAAAATATCTGATTTAATTTTTGAAAAACTAACAGATATCAAAGGTGTTTTTTCGCTAAAAATTGCATATATAAATGTTATTTGGGAGAGAGAGAAAATATCAAAATATATTTTGGAGATTGCTGATATAGATGGTTACAATCCCAAACCTGTAGTTATTAGCGATGCTCCTATTATGTCGCCATCTTTTAGTCCAGATGGTAAAACTATTGCATATGTTTCTTTTGAAGGTGGTAAATCGTCCATTAAAACTTTTAATTTGGAATCTGGCCAAGTTCAACTTATAGCTGACTTTAAAGGTATTAACGGTGCTCCATCTTGGTCTCATGATGGAAAAAAAATGGCTTTAGTTTTATCATACGAAAAAATACCTAATATTTATGTATTAGATTTAAGTTCGAAAGTATTAACGCAAATAACAGATGGATGGTCGCTAGATACAGAGCCCGCCTGGTCATTTGATGATAAATCAATATTATTTACCTCTAATCGAGGAGGTACCGTCCAGATTTATAGGTATTATTTTAATAATAAAGAAGTTCATCGCGTTACCTTTGAAGGAGGGTATAATGCACATGGATCTTTTGTTCCACAGAGTAATAAAATTATTTTTATGCATAAAGATAATTTAGGTAGATTTAGAATTGCTTCTTTAAATTTAGATAATGATAATTTAGAAATTCTAACTAATAATTTTTATGCAGAATCGCCTAGTGTTTCTCCTAATGGGTATCATATTATTTATGCTACGCATGGTGAAAAATATGGTATATTAGGTGAGGTGACTGTAGATGGTAAAGCAAAATGGATTTTACCAGCGCGTAATGGAGATGTGCAAGAACCTACTTGGTCTCCTCTTATTAGTTAATAAAATGGAGGTTAATTCTTATGATTAAAAAAATCTGTGGTATCGTTTTAGCGGTGTTTTTAGTGTCTTCTTGTACTTCTGAAAAAAGCGGCTCTAGTCGACATTATAATAAACAAGCTAGGCATAGTGTTCCTATGAAGTATAATAAAGAAGTATTTAATAAGTTTGCAGATGGAACTGATGCTATTTCAGAAAGCAACATTGAATCTAAAGTTTTTTACTTTAATTTTGATGACAGTAAAATTAAAAATAATAGTCAACATGATTTAGCTCAGGTTGCTAATTATTTATTAGAGCATCCAGATGTAACAGCAAAAGTTAATGGTCATACCGACGAACGCGGTAGTCGTGAGTATAATATTGGTTTGGGTGAAAGAAGAGCTCAGTCAGTATCTGAAATTTTAATGTCTCATGGTGTAAAACGTGATCAGTTGGCAGTTATTAGTTATGGTAAAGAGCGTCCAGCTGCTCAAGGTCATGATGAAGATACTTGGCAAAAAAACCGTAGGGCTGAACTAAAATTCATGGTTGGATAATGGTAACAAAAGTTAAATATTTTGTTAAGTTATTGCTAGTTGTTTATACAACTAGCAATTTTTTTAATGTTTTTGCATCTGCTGAAATAGTTGATAATAGCTTTGTAGATTCTTCTAATGATAGTCATATAGAGGAAAGATTAGATCGCATAGAGCGTTTGCTTAACTCTGAGCTTATGTTAGAAATTAAAACATCAATATCTGATTTACGTCATGAAATCCAAGAGTTGCGTGGCAGAATAGAAGTTTTAGAGCATTCACCCCAAGTCCAACATAATAAGCCATCATCTGAAGAGCAGTCAGATATTCCAGTTAGTGATGCTAATTCTTCTTCTAATGATGAATATACTCTATATAGAAAATCTTACGCTTTGATAAAAGAAAAAGATTATGTAGAAGCTGAGAAGCAATTACAAAATTATTTACAAAATTATCCAGATGGCAAGTATACTGTTAACGCTTATTATTGGTTAGGAGAGGTAAATTTAATACAATCTAACTATAATTTGGCTGTTAATTATTACGATGATGTTATAAAAAAATATCCTCACGATCAAAAGGCATCTACAGCCATGTTTAAAAAAGGTATGGCGTACTTGTATTTGCATGATATAAATCATGCTAAAGAGGTATTTACGGATGTTATTGCTAAAAATCCTAATACTTCAATTTCTAAATTAGCAGAATCACGCCTTACTCAAATTGAGGAAGAATTTCATTGATAAAAAAAATAATCCATATTGATATGGACTGTTTTTTTGTTGCAATAGAAATAAAATATAGGGCATTAGATGACGCCAGACCAACAGCTGTGGGTAGTGAGCTTGGATCACGTGGTGTAATATCTACTTGCAATTATTCTGCACGAAAATTTGGAGTTAAATCAGGAATTAGCGCGAGCTTAGCATTGCAATTATGTCCTGAATTATTAATTTTAAAAGGAAATTTTCGTTTATATCGCAGAATAAGCAGTGTAATTAATAAAATCTTTTATCAATATACTAATAATATAGAGATGGTTTCTATTGATGAAGCATATTTAGATGTTACTAATTCTAGATTATTTAATAATAATGCTGTAGAAATAGCGCAGGATATTAAAGATAAAATTTACCAAACTACTGGTTTGGTCGCTTCTTGTGGTATTGCGCAAAATAAATTATTAGCAAAAATTGCAAGTGAAATAGATAAGCCTAATGGTTTATTCGTAATATCGCCAAATGATTCTTCTGAATTTATAAAAAAGATCCCTGTAAGATCAATTCCTGGTATAGGACGCGCTACGGAAGATATTTTATACAAACTAAATATAAAAATATGTGAAGACTTACAAAATTATGATCTAAAAAAGTTAAATAAAATATTTGGTAGGCAAGGAGAATTTTTATATAAACGTTGTCGAGGAATAGATGAGCGGGAGCTTGCAAACTCCTCGTTGCCTAAGTCAATTAGTGTCGAGCATACTTACGATGTTGACTTGCAAAGTTTAAGTCAATGTATGGAGAAAATGTCTGATTTAATATCTTGTTTAAAAGAGCGTATTCGGAAGAAAAATATAGACTCAGATCGAATTTTAAAATTATTTGTAAAATTAAAATTTTACAATTTTGATCAAACTACCTCGGAAGGTTTATATTATCGTTTAGATTTCAATATTTTTTGTAATTTGCTCGAGGAAGCTTGGATGCGTGGTCGTATGCCGGTTAGGCTTATTGGGGTTGGTATTAAGGTTAAAGATGAGTCTATATTAAGTTACTCTCAAACAGAGCTAGGTCTGTAAAAACCATAAAAAATACTATATTTTAATAATAATTTTTTTCATACCATATTCTAATGGTGTGTTTTACATGGTCTGCAGTATTCTTAGCAATTTATACATTAATAGCTTATAGCTATAATTTAATAGCCTTAGTCTTATTATTTTTATTATTTATATATTGCTGTTATTGCAATAAAATAATCAATTTCATTGTATTTTTGTTATTTTTATTAATTATATTTTGCTCATATATTAAGCTAAATAAGCCCCCAGATAATTTTTATGATAAAAATATTACCTCTGATTTTAATATTATATCCATACCGGAATATTATGATGATCATGTAGAGTTCTTGGCAGAAATTTATCCGCAAAAATATAAGGTTAAATTAAGTATTTATCATAATAATATAAAACTTCATGTTTATGATATTTGGAATTTTACGGTAAATTTTAAAAAACCAAGAGGACTTCATAATTATTATCAGTCAGAAAAAGAAAAATATTACTTTGCTGAAAAAATAGTAGCTATAGGGAATGTTAGTAATAAATTTCCGATAATTAAAAAATCTAGTGATCCTTCAATAAAATCTTATTTTTATAAATATCGCGAAAAATTGTATTTGAAATTAATAAATTATAATTCCCCAAACATGCCAATCATAGAAGCGCTTATTTTTGGAATTAATAATCATATCAGTAAAGATACTTGGGATATTTATAAAAATACTGGAACAGCCCATTTAATAGTTATATCCGGTTTGCATATATCCTTAGTCATAGCTTTTTCTTTTATGTTAAATCCAATGTTATCTTATTTATTTGCAGTTTTTTATGGATTTATAGCTGGCTTTGGGATTTCAGCTATTAGAGCTTTATTGCTTAGCGGTATTGCTATTTTGTGTAAAAAATTAAATAAAAACACATCTTTACTAGATATTTTCGGTCTTTCTATAATTTTCATATTAATAATATATCCTTCTGCGGTGCTATATAAAGGTTTTTGGTTGTCAATATTATGTGTTTTTATTTTAATAGCATCTAGCTTTTTTTATAAAAACATCAAGCAAAGTAATATAGATAATCTAACTAATTCTTATTTATTATTTTTAACTTTAATGCCAGTGAGTATTTTATTTTTTAATAAAATATCTCCTATATCAATATTAGCCAATTTTGTAGCTATTCCATTTGCAAGTTTTCTTATAGTTCCTGTTGTGTTAATAATACTGGTTTTGCTGTTGCCTAATATTAACTTGAATTTTTTAATCAAGAGCTTATTAAGTTTAGCTAGTTTTAATATAGATATTTTGGAAAAAATATTAAAATATTTATCTAGCCTTAATTCATCTTACATTGATATTTATAACCCTAGTTTTTTTGCAATTTTATTATCTATTTTATGCTCAATTTTTATTGTTTTTATTCCAAGCAAAATTTTTAATAAAAAATTGTTAAATATTTTATATATTCCTTTGTTTTTGATTAATAAAAAAAATATAGCCTATCAAAATCTAGAATTAACGGTAATCGATGTTGGTCAGGGGTTGTCTATAATTGGCGAGACTAAAAATCATGTGTTTGTATATGATACTGGACTTAGTTTTAATAACTTCTCAATTAGTGAGGTAACTATTAAACCGTATTTAAATAATAATTTTTATAAAAAAATAGATAAATTAATTATTAGCCATTTAGATAATGATCATAATGGCGGAACGCAAAATATTATTGATAATTTTGAGGTTAAAGAAATTATCAGTAGCGAATATCAAAGATTAAAATTTAAAAATAAATATTTGTTATGTAATCCAAGTTTGAATTGGAGCTGGGATGGGGTAGATTTTAAATTTTTAGAGTATAAAAATATTAATAAAAATTTAAAGTCTAGAAATAATAAATCTTGTGTTTTAGAAATATCAGTAGGAGGTAAAAATTCTAAAAAAATATTATTGGCTGGGGACATAGAAAAAGAACGAGAGAAATTTTTAGTAGATAAATATGATTCTTTGAAAGCAGATATATTATTAATTCCTCATCATGGCAGCAAAACGTCCTCAACTTTAGATTTTATTCATGCGGTAAATCCAAAGTATGCAATATTATCAAGAGGATACAGAAATCGTTATCATTTACCTCACGAAAGTATCATTTATCGGTATTCTCATCTTGGAGTTAATATATTAGATACAGCAAAATTAGGAGCAATAAAATTTAATGTTAGTAAGGATAAAATAATTTACGATTATTATTTGCATAATCAAAATAAATATTGGCTGTGTGATAGTCTATAATAATAAATAATATCAAGGAGGATTTATGCTAAATATTATTATTGCTGGTGGATGGTTAATGATCCCTTTAATAGCAAGTTCAATTATTGCTCTTGCCGTTATTGTTGAGCGTTGTATAAATTTACAGGAAAAAAAGGTAGCTCCGAAAGATTTATGCAATAAAATTTTAGATAATATAAAAAAAGAGTCAATTAGTAGTCCGTGGATTAAAAGTCTAAAAAATAATTCGCCATTAGGATTTATTATGGCAACCGCCTTACTTTATGCTCACAAATCACGAGATATTGCAAAAGAGCATATAGAAGAAGCGGGAAGACATATTGTTCATAAATTAGAAAAAAATTTAAATGCACTTGGAACTATTTCGGCAACAGCGCCACTACTGGGGTTACTCGGCACAGTTTTTGGCATGATAGATGTATTTAATAGTATCAATAAAAATGGTGTTGGTAATGCTACTAATTTAGCTGGGGGTATTTCAGAGGCTTTAATTACTACAGCTGCGGGATTAATTATAGCTATTCCAGCTGTTATGGTATACCGTTATTTTCAGCGCCGGATAGATGATTTAGCTATCAAAATGGAGCAAGAAGCTTTAAATTTGCTTGATGAACTTAATAAGCTCAAAGATCAAATGCAAGAAAGTGAAATAAACGATGAAGAAAGTGTTGAAGCTAAGGAGGAAGTGTGAATTTTCGATCGAAGCAAAGAGAAGATGTTGAGCCAAATATAACATCACTAATCGACGTAGTTTTTTTATTGCTTATATTTTTTATGGTAACGACAACTTTTACTCGTGAAACACAAATAAAAGTTGATTTGCCGAGCGCTGAATCAAGTAGCAAGGCAGTAACGGCCCAAATGGTTGAAGTGAGTGTTGATAAAGAGGGTAATTTTTATGTTAACGCAAATAAGATTGGGGCAAATGTAGACCTTTTACGACAAGAAATACGTAAGCAATCAAATAATGATAATACGATACCTTTTATCATTAGTGCAGATGCTGATAGTCCGCATAAAGCAGTTGTTCTAGTCCTTGATGCTGCTGGAAAATTAGGGTTTAACCGTGTTAGTATAAGCGCTAAACAACAGAGCAGCTGATTTCAATCCTTAAAAAATGAAAATAAAAAAATCATCTTTATATAAAAGATTATTACGTGAATATCTTGCTCCATCAAAATGGCTTTTTATTGCATCAGTAATATTCTCTGTTTTTTACGCAGGGATAGATGCTTACATTATTAAATTAATAAAACCCTTGATTGATAACGGTGTTTTAGGTAAAAAAAATAATGTGTTGATTAATATAATATTATCTATTCCATTTTTATTTTTGTTTCGAGGTATTTTTGGAGCTGTTGCTGCGGTGACCATGACCAAAGTAAGCAATATAATAATAAGAAAACTTCGCTATCAAGTACTTCACAAATATTTAACCTCCCCAATAACCTTTATTGAAAATAAGTCTAGTGGAGAATTATTGTCAGTTATTAACTATAACGTAGCTCAATTATCTTCGGTTGCGTCATCCGCAATTAATGATTTTTTTCGTGAATCAGCAACAATAATATTTTTAATTTTACTCATGATAACAACTAGCCCGGTTGTATCATTAGCAATTTTTATTATTGGACCAATTATCACGTTACTTTTTTTATATTCTAATAAAAGATTTTTTAAAATTAGCAGACGCACGCAGAATATAATGGCTAAAATAACTGATTTAGCTAAGGAATCTGTCCAAGGATATAAAATTATTAGAGTGTATGGTGGAACGCAAGATATAGCTAATAAGTTTGATCAATTACAACGTAGCTTTAATAAAGAGCAGATAAAAATAGTTTTAACAAAAAATATTAATAAGTCTTTAATTTATTTTTTCGGTGGTTTTGGGTTGTCTATTGTTGCTTATTTTTCCTTAAGTGACTCAATGTCACATAATCAAATATTACCATCTTCTATAACATATGGTGCTTCAGTTTCTTTATTCGGTGCAGCTTTAGCATTATTAAATCCTCTAAAAGATATATCAAATATTAATGAAAATTTTCAACGTAGTATGGCTGCTTTAGAAACAGTATTTAATATTATTGATTTACAAGAAGAAAAGGGTGGTGGTAGCAAAAATAATTTTAATAACAAATTAAGTATAGAGTTTAATAACTTAAGTTTTAAATATCCTAATAATAAAAACTATGCCCTTAATAATATTTCTTTTAGTATTAATGCTGGAGAAGTAGTGGCATTGGTTGGTAGTAGCGGCTCGGGTAAAAGTACGTTAATTAATCTACTGTTACAATTTTATACAAATTATTTTGGTCAAATAAAATTAGCTAATTTGGATATTAAAGACTTTGATTTACTGTGGTTAAGAGAGCAAATAGCGATAGTAGAGCAAAAAGTGTTTTTATTTAATGCAAGTATTTATGAGAATATAGTATTTGGCCTTAAAAAAGATTTTAAATTTGAAGATGTTGTAAAAGCTGTTAAAAAAGCACAGGCTTTAAGCTTTATTGAAAATTTACCCCAGAAATTTGACACGATTGTCGGAGAAGATGGTGTGATGTTATCAGGTGGTCAGCGGCAGAGGATTGCTATTGCTCGGGCAATACTTAAGGATGCACCGATTTTATTGCTTGATGAGGCAACTGCTAGTTTAGATTCAGAATCCGAGTCAAAAATACAATGTGCATTGGATGAGCTTATGAAAAATCGTACAACTATAGTCATAGCTCATAGATTATCAACAATTAGAAATGCTAATAAAATTATCGTATTAGATCATGGTGAAATATCTGAGATAGGATCTCACCAAGAGCTTTTAGATAAAAATGGCAGTTATGCAGCTATGCATAATATTCAGTATGCTGCACAAAAAAATATTCAATCTTTGGTATAGAAAAAAAATACACCCAATATTATTTTTATTAATTCCAGCTAGCCTAATATATTATTTAATTATTATTACCCGTAAATTTTTTCTAAATTTATTTTTCAAAAATAGTAAAATTGATATTCCAATAATAATAATTGGGAATATTACTGTTGGAGGTGTTGGTAAAACACCATTGGTCTTGTATTTCGCCAAATTATTAAAGAGCATGGGTCTTAGGCCTGCTGTGATTATTCGTGGTTTTGGCGTTAATTTAAATAAAATACATATAGCTGATTCTAATGATTCAGCGAATAAAATAGGTGACGAGGCAAAATTATTAGCAAATAATTTAGACTTACTTAAAATTTCAGTTTTAGTTGGAAAAAATAGAGTTGAAGCGGTAAGAATTATAAAAAAATATAATCTAGGTAATGTAATAATTTCAGATGATGGATTACAGCATTATAAATTAGCGCGCGACTTTGAAATAGCTGTTGTAGATAATAAGTTAAAATTTGGGAATAAATTATTGCTGCCAGCAGGCCCTCTTCGTGAGCCAGTGTCCCGGTTAAAATCAGTTGATTTAATTTTAAGTAAAAATGAAGGTTTTAAGTTAAATCCCATATATTTTTATAATATGTATAATAATGCAAAGCTAAATTTAAATTATTTTTATAACAAAGATATAGTAGCCATATGTGCAATAGGAAATCCTGACGGTTTTTTTAGTAGTTTAATAAATATGGGTATAAATTTAACTAAAAAAATATCATATCCAGATCATTATAAATTTAAAAAAACAGATTTCGAAAAATTTGATAATTTTATTATAATAATGACGGAAAAAGATTCAGTTAAGTGCGAAAGCTTTAATTTAAAAAATATTTTTTATTTAAAGGTAGAGGCTGTATTAACTCAAGAAGTAGAAAATAAACTTAAGCAAAAACTTTATGACAGAAAAATCACAAAACAAAAATATATTAGCGATGCTAGTATGCCCATTATGTAAGGGACATCTAGAATATGAGGCTGATTCTCAGGAATTAATTTGTAATTTTGATAAATTAGCATTTCCTATTAAAGATGGTGTACCAGTAATGCTTGAAAATGAGGCGCGTAGAACAAATGAGTAGTGCCCCATATCACATAATTATACCTGCACGACTTAACTCTTCACGCCTTCCTAATAAGGTTTTATTAAATATAGCGGGAAAGCCTCTTATTCAGCATGTTTATGAGCAAGCTATAAAATCTAAAGCAAAAAAAGTTTATATCGCAAGTGATGCTTCTGAGGTTTTAGATTGTGCTAAATCTTTTGGTGCTGATATTGTAAAAACAATAGAAGCTGAGAATGGAACTGCACGTATAGCCCAGGCAGCTAATATATTAAATCTTAATGATGATGATATCATCGTAAATTTACAAGCAGATGTTCCTTATATACCGGCGCAATATTTAGATAACCTCGCAAAAAACTTAACTTTGAACCAAGATGCAAGTATTGCGACATTAGTAAAAAAAATATCTCAAGAGGATCTGGGTAATAAAAATGTAGTTAAAGCTATATTAAACTATGATAATCAGGCGATATATTTCACACGTGAAGCGGTTACTACTTCTTGGCATCACGTGGGAATTTATGGCTATAGAGCTAGTTTTTTGCGCAAATATTTAAAATTAAAACCTTGTGAAATGGAAACCACAGAGCGTCTTGAGCAATTACGTGCTATCTATTATGGTTATAAAATATCAACAAGCGTTGTTAGTGATAAAATACCGCATGACATTAACACCAAAGAAGACTTAGAGCAGTTTATAGCTGAATTTGGTTAAGCTCGTAATGCACTGCGAGGTGCTGCTGTTTTTTGTAAATTAGCTGCAAATACTGACATATCTTGCATTAAAGTATTATTAGCGTTATACACTAAACTTATAATATCTGGCAGAATCTCTGGAGATGAAAATCCAAGATGATAATCACAAGAGTTTAGCCACTGACATGTTGCAACATAAGCAGGATCATAAAACTGCCCAGATGAATCTAAAAATAA
The DNA here is from genome assembly GCA_964353115.1 of uncultured Gammaproteobacteria bacterium. GTDB lineage: Bacteria > Pseudomonadota > Gammaproteobacteria > JAGOUU01 > JAGOUU01 > CAYGUI01. Next base: position 10,952 of record CAYGUI010000013.1, on the reverse strand, counting down.
TGTCTGCTGTGGTGCTCCAAAGCTTCCAGAAGGTTTGGGAGGTGATTTTCTTTTGGCAAGAGCATCATCAACTTTATCAGTTATTGAATCAGAAGTTGTAATACTTGGGGGTAAAAAATTAATTTTATTATTAGTAATAGATATATTTTTTACTATATTGTCATAAAACCTTTCAATTATAAAAGAAGAATCAAAAGTATAATCTGAACAAACTCTTAATAAATTAGATCTTAATTGATCAGAAATAATAGCACCATGAGTTTCAATCATTAATTTTAATATTTCATCCATGCCATCAATTGATTCATGAGAAGCTGTTTCTATAACTGTCGGAGGAGTGGAATTCTCCTCCTCGTCATCTTCTTCTCTTAAGTATTCTATTTTATTAATTAGCAAATTTCTTGCTATTTCACTACGTATTCCACTACTAAATTCTAAGGCATTTTTTAAAACATATAAATATTCAACTAAAGAATTAAAAAATAAAATATTTTGTTTTTTTAAATTAGCTTGCTCTATTTTTATTTTTTCTAAAAATATAGAAGCTTTTTTCATTAATAGCATTTAATTATTTTCCGTTCCTGAGTTTTGGTCGTCTTTTTGCTTATTTTTATTAATTTTTTTATAGACTTTTTTCTATTTCCTAATCTATTTGCTCCAGGTCTTCTTTGGTGTTGCTTAGGTTTTTTCTCATCGCCATCATTTTCTTTCATCTCTGCTGGCATTTCCGGATTAGTACTTACTTGTTCTACTCTGTTAGGCGCAGGCGCAGGCGCAGGCGCAGGCGCAGGCGCAGGCGCAGCAGGAGTTTTAGTATGTTGAGTATTTTTAGGATGCTGTTGTTTAACCGTATTATCTTTCACTGCTTCTTTAACTGGCGCTTCCTTCTTTGGTTGCTCAGTTTTTGGCTGCCCAACGTTGGCTTGCTCAGTTTTTGGTTGTTCAGTATTATTAGAGGTTATAGTTTGGCCTTCAGTTTGCTGCTCACTCTTGTTTTGTTTTCTGCGGCGATTACGATTTTGATTATGCCTTCTTTGGTTGTTTTTACGCTGTTGTTGTTTATCGCCTTGAGAAGAGTTAATTTTAATATCTTCTAATATTTTGGGCTCAGATTTATCATTGTCTTCAGTAACTTTTTGCTCTTGCTTTAATTTATGAATACTGTAATCAACATAATGTTTTTTATGCATATGTTGTTTTTTGCGATGATCTTGAACTGTATTTTTCTCTTCTTCTCCAATAAACAAATAATTCCATACACGTTTTAATAAACTATCATTGCTAACAGTTTTTCTTAAGTTTTGCGTGCTTCCTGCTTGTACCAGTGGCTCTTCCGGTGGTTCATTAATTGGATGTGGTTGAGGTTCCGGGGGATTAGGAATTAATTCATAGCTTGGGCTATTTAAAGAAGGATCTTTCAGGCCTTCTATTTTTTTAATAACAAAATTTGGTGATTCAATATAAGGATCGGGAATAATAAAAATTTTTATATTATTCTTAGTTTCAAGTTGAGCAATAGTATTACGTTTTTCATTAGCAAGAAACGCAGCTAAATCTACTGGCAAAAATGCCTGTATAGCAGAGCAATTAGCGGTTGCAATTTCTTCTTCAATTTTACGCATTGCCTCTAATGATATTGATTCTATAGTTCTGATTTTGCCAATTCCATGACAACGTGGGCATGTAACTTTTGTATTTTCTGCTAATGACGGCCTTAAACGCTGTCTAGATAGTTCCATTAAGCCAAATTTAGAAATCGGTCCAGTTTGAACTCGAGCTCGATCTGAGCGAATCATATCGCTCATTTTATCTTTAACTTTTCTTTGATTGTCGATGCTATACATATCAATAAAATCAATAACAACTAATCCACCAATATCACGAATTCTTAATTGTCGTGCAATTTCTTCTGCCGCTTCAATATTAGTATTAAGAGCTGTCTCTTCAATATCGCCACCTTTTGTAGCTTGAGAAGAGTTTACATCTATCGCAGTTAGTGCTTCAGTAGTATCAATAACAATCGATCCACCAGATGGTAGTTTGACATGATTGTGAAAGACAATATCTATCTGCTTTTCTACATTATATTCAGCAAATAAAGGAACTTTTCCTTGATATAGGGTTACTATTTTTGCTAAATCAGGGTGCATGAAAGTTATATACTGCTTAATTTTTTCGTAAACATCTTTGTTATCGATGATTATTTTACAGATATTTTTTAATGAATAATCGCGAACTGAGCGAATAAAGATATCGCTTTCTCTATGTAGTAAACATGGACCTTCATTTTGATTAGCTGCTTTATCAATTGCTTGCCATAATTGTAATAATTCATCTAAGTCGTATTGTAGATCTTCGGGGCTATGTCCAACTCCGGCAGTACGAATTATAACTCCCATATTTTCAGGGATTTTTACTTGACTTAAAGCTTGTCGTAAATCATCTCTTTCTTCTCCAACTATACGACGAGAAATCCCGCCGGCTTTGGGATTATTAGGAATTAAAACCATATATCTACCAGCTATGCTGATATATGTTGATAGGGCAGCGCCTTTATTTCCTCGTTCCTCTTTATCTATCTGAACGATAACTTTTAAGCCTTCTTTTATTAATTCCTTTATATTTAATGAATCACTTTCAAAGTCTTTTTCGTTAATATTTGTCCCTTCAGTAAAATACTTGGGATCTATCTCTTTAAGCGGTAAAAATCCCTGTCTTTTTGCCCCGTAATCCACAAATGCAGCGCGGAGACTTTTTTCAACTCTAGTCACTCTGCCGATATATATATTGGCCTTTTTTGCTTCTTGAGGTCTAAGTTTTTCTATATCAAGATCAAAGAGAGTTTTGTTCTCATCAAGGATTGCCACTCTAACTTCTTCAGTAGCATTGATAAGCATTATTTGATTGTTTTCAGCCATGTATGTACCTTAAATTTTATATAATTTAAGGCTTTTAGCTATATTTTAAGATGCCTAAGACAAATATAAATTGTAAATACCGCATACTCTATAACAATTTTTGTATGTCAGCATGTGTGTTATAAAAAAATTTTTCATTTAACTATTCTGTAATCTTTAGCGCTTTTAGCGCGTCAAAATAAATTCTTATTTGTATCTTAATGAAATCTATATATATAGTAGCTAAAAGCCTACCGTAAAAATAATTTTCGAATTCTTTATATGTATATTAGAATATAGCACATTAATAAAAATTTTAAAATATATTTCGTAGTGTCAAATGAAAAAAATAGTGGTAAAACAACAAGATAGCGGTCAGAGGATAGATAATTTTTTAATAAAAACAATAAAGGGGGTGCCTAAAAGTTTGTTTTATCGTCTATTAAGAAAAGGAGCGATAAAGTTAAATGGCAAAAAAGCAAAGCCAGAGCATAAATTATTAGATGGTGATGAGCTATCTTTGCCAGAAATAAGGTCTAGTGATAAAAAAAATGTTTTTATACCTGAAGAAATGCTTAATATTTTAGAAAATGGAGTTATATATGAGGATGATAATACTTTGGTGCTAAATAAGCCCGCAGGTTTAGCCGTTCATGGTGGCTCTAAAGTTTCATTTGGAGTTATAGATATATTAAGAGCTGGTGATAAAGAGCAATATTTTGAGCTGGGTCACAGGTTGGATAAAGAAACATCAGGATGTTTATTAGTAGCTAAAAATAAAGAATCATTATTGCGTATACATGATCAATTTGCTTCTCGAAAGGTTGATAAGAGTTATATTGCCTTAGTTAGAGGTTTGTGGCCGAAAAAAATAACGACTATCTCAAAACCGATAGATGGTTATGATGCAATAACTAAAATTAAGATTTTAGAAACACATGGAGATACCACTTTACTATTAGTGAAACCAATTACTGGGCGTATGCATCAAATTAGAATTCACTTAGCAGATCATGGTTATCCTATTTTAGGTGATAAAAAATATGGGCCTAAGGATAAAAAATTTAAAAAATTATTTTTGCATTGCGAAAGCTTATGCATTAATATCTTTAAGAGTATGAAATTTTTTGCACCTATTAATACTAATCAAGAGTTTTTTAATTTACTAATAGAATCTGGATATAAATATGGAAAATGATAGCAGCTGGTCATTAGATGCACTAAGGGATGTATTACTAGAAAATATTAACGAACGTAAGAGAGAGCGTAGACATAGAACGATTTTTCGTCTGATAAGATTTTCTATTTTGCTATTAGTAATTTATCTTATATTTTTTTCAGCTAGTAAATCTGCAAATATAGTTACTGATGCATCTAAGAACTTTAAACATATAGCGAAAATTAAAATAGAAGGAGTTATTAGTGATAATTCTTATTATGGTAATGCTGAAAATATAAATAAAGCACTTGAAAAGGCTTTTACGGCTCATAATACAGTTGGAGTTCTTTTAGATTTGAATAGCCCCGGTGGCTCTGCAGTGCAATCTAATATTGTTTTTGAAAAAATTATGCATTTGCGAAAAAAATATCCTGAAAAACCAGTTTATGCTGTGGTATCTGATTTATGTGCATCAGGTTGTTATTATATAGCTTCTGCTTCTGATAAAATTTATGCTGATCCAGTAAGTATTGTGGGTTCTATAGGAGTTATTTATTCGGGTTTTGGTTTTGTTGATACTATTAGCAAACTAGGAATGGAGCGTCGAGTTTTAACTGCTGGCGAACATAAAGATATTATGGATCCATTTAAGCCAGAGTCATCTTTTGACAAAAGTTTAATGCAAAATATGCTAAACAATGTGCATAAAAAATTTATTGAAAGCGTTAAATTAGGCCGTGGCCAGCGCTTAAAATTAGATCAAGACAATGATTTGTTTAGTGGAAAGTTTTGGTTGGCTGAAGATGGTTTAAAAATTGGATTAATTGATGAGCTTGGCCATACTGAAGATGCCATATCAGCATTAAAAGTTAAAAAAGTTGTTGATTATACAGTTGAACCGGATTTATTTCGACGTTTAAGCAAAAAATTTAGTGCTGATACCCTTTTAGATGCTTATTCTGCTGGCAGCAAACCACAATTATTAAGGGCTTTGTATTAGTTATTATTGACATTACCTCTTATATTTTGTAGGATTTGTATTTTAATTTCAGGCTCAGTATGGGATTTAATAGTAAATTGTGCGTCGCTAAGCTGGCAAAAATTGGGTTTAATCTTGAGCAAAAAGTCCATCCCAATGATTTTAAAAGAATTTATTCTGCTATAATTGGGTTTTCGGATAACTCTGAAGTAAATGTAAAGCTAAAATTTGATTGTAATAATAATAATCACGTTGTATTAACTGGACTTATTGAGGCTAATATAATAGTTCAATGCTCGAGATGCTTGGGTGACGTAAATAAATCACTTAATTTTGATTTTAAAGTTTTCCCTATTAAGGAACATAATTTAGAATATTTAGCTGAAGGATGTGAGCCAGTAATAATTGATGATGATGGAAATTTAGATCTAATAGATTTGGTAGAAGATGAAATAATGCTTAAACTGCCGGAAAGGGTTCTTCACCAGGATATAAAACAGTGTGAAGACAATTTGAATGTTAAGTTAAATGAACGAGGAATAATTTATGGCCGTACAGAAATCGAAAAAATCTCGATCTAAGCGTGGGATGAGAAGATCTCATCATGGTTTAAAATCAGCAACAATTACTACTAATGAAAGTGGTATAAGTCATCGTCGTCATCATATGGCAGATGATGGAACTTATCGTGGAAAACTAATTGTAGCTCCTAAGGTTCAGCAAGAGGAAGATGCCGCTGAAGACGAGAGTAACTAGAGGCCAATTTTGAGTAAAGTTACTATAGCTGTTGATGCCATGGGTGGCGATTATGGTTTGGATACTACTTTGCCAGCTGTGATTAACGCTTTAAATAGTGACTCAGATCTTGAAATATTATTTTTTGGCGATAAAAGTCGCATTGAGCAGCTTTTATCGCAATCAAAAATAAATAATAAAGTTTTAGAGCGAATTATTATTCGCCACGCTGATGAGACTGTTGGCATGGACGAAGAAGTTTCGCAGGCGCTTCGAACCAAACGTCATAATTCATCCATGGCTTTAGCTATAAAATCTATAGCAGATGGTACTGCCGATGCCTGTGTAAGTGCTGGAAATACTGGTGCCTTATTAGCTCTCTCTAAATATATTTTAAAATTACTTCCAAATGTTACGCGCCCAGCAATTATGCGGTCTTGGGAGTTCCAATCTGGTAAATTTAATTACATGCTAGATTTGGGAGCTAATATTGATTGCTCTGCACGGCAGCTTTTTGAATTTGCTATTATAGGATCAGGTTTAGTTCAAGTAATTGAAAAAATTAATAAACCTAAAGTCGCACTTTTGAATATAGGTATTGAAGCTAATAAAGGAACTACAATTATCAAAGAAGCTGATAGATTAATATCAGATAGTAATTTAGTAAATTATATTGGTTATATAGAGCCAAATAATCTTTTTTTTACTGATGCTGATGTCGTTGTTTGCGATGGCTTTATTGGCAATATAGCTATTAAGACAGTTGAAGGATTCGCAAAATATATTAAAGATCAGATAGTGCGTTCTTATAAAAAAAATATATTGAATAAAATCTTTGCAGTAATGGCTTTGCCTTTGTTATCCCGTATTAAAAGCAAAATTGACATGAGAAAATATAATGGTGCCAGCTTGGTTGGATTAAACGGAATCGTTGTAAAAAGCCATGGTGGTTCAGATAGCTTCTCTTTTGCGCAAGCTATAAAAGTTGCTAGCCATGAAGCGAGATTAAATTTAACACAAAAATTGGTAAAGATAATGTCAGATGTTTCTTTTGATGGAGTGTAAATATTATGTATACACAAATTTTAAGCCTTGGGCACTATTTACCAAAAAACGTAGTTACTAACCAAGAGTTAGAAAAAAAAATAGATACTAGTGATGAATGGATTACTAAACGTACTGGTATTAATCAGCGTCATATAGCATCAGTAGAAGAATCTAATGTCTTTATGTCCCATAAAGCAGCAGAGGAAGCAATATCTAAATCAGGTATTAGTGCAAAAGATTTAGACTTAATCATAGTTACAACGTGTACTTCTGATAAGGCATTTCCATCAACAGCATGTTTATTACAAGAAAAACTAGGTATTTCTCATTGCCCGGCGTTTGATCTTTCTGCCGCTTGTTCAGGCTTTATTTATGGTTTAAGTGTGGCTGATTGTTATATAAAATCTGGTGCTGCAAAAAATATATTGCTAGTTAGTACAGAAATCATGTCACGAGTAGTTAATTGGGAAGACCGTACTAATTGTATTCTATTTGGCGATGGAGCTGCGGCTTGCGTTTTAACTTCATCTGATAAACCTGGAATTATTTCAACGCATATTCATGCTGATGGAAATTATAATGATTTATTATACGTTGATAAAAAATATCCATCTGATAAAGAGAATGCAGATATTTACCCATATGTAAAAATGGCTGGTAAAGAAGTTTTTAAGCTTGCTGTTAATCATCTTAATAATATTGTTGATGAGACTTTAGCTAAAAATTCGTTAAATAAGCAGGATATTGATTGGCTTGTGCCACATCAAGCAAATCTACGAATAATAAGTGCGACGGCCAAAAAATTAGATATGTCGATGGACAAGGTTGTTGTTACAGTTGATAAGCACGCTAATACATCAGCTGCATCAGTGCCTTTAGCATTATATGATGCGGTTAATGATGGTCGTATTAAGCGCGGAGATTTATTACTTTTAGAAGCCTTTGGGGCGGGATTAACTTGGGGTTCAGCTTTAGTGAGATTTTAATATGAAAAAGTTTGCTGTTATTTTTCCAGGTCAAGGCTCACAATCTGTTGGGATGCTTGATGAATTTGAAGATAATAAAATAGTTATTAATACTATAAAAGAAGCAAGTTTAGTGCTTGATTATGATTTATGGCAACTAATTGCAGCCAATCCGGATAATAAGCTGAATATAACTGAATATACGCAACCGGCTTTATTGGCAGCTAGCATAGCGATGTGGCGTGTATTTAAAGAAAAATACTCAAATTTAAATCCTGAATTTTTTGCTGGTCATAGTTTAGGCGAATACTCAGCATTAGTTGCAGCTGAAAGTTTATCATTTACTGATGCTGTTAAATTAGTGTCGCAGCGCGGAAAGTTAATGCAGCAAGCTTGTCCGGCAGGGGTTGGTGGCATGGCAGCTATACTTGGGCTTGAAAATAATGTTATTGAACAAGTTTGTAACGAAATTGGCTCTGTTTCTTGCGCTAATTACAATGCTATTGGTCAGACAGTAATTGCAGGTCAAATTGATTCAGTTAAAAAAGCAGCTGAATCGTGTAAAGCTCAAGGTGCAAAGTTGGTAAAAGTATTAGATGTTAGTGTGCCATCACATTGTGATTTAATGCTACCAATGCAACAAGAATTTACTGAATTATTAGCAAAAATAGATTTTAAAATGCCTAATATTTCAGTGGTAAGTAACGTAAGTGCAAAACCATATCAAAATATACAAGAAATACGGCAACAATTGTCACAGCAATTAAATAATCCTGTTCAATGGGTAGATAGTATTAAATATATTACAGATCATGGTATTCAATATTTTGCTGAATGCGGCCCAGGACAAGTATTAGCAAAATTAATAAAGCGTATTGATAAAAATGCAACAGGTTTATCTATAAATAATATATCTGAGATAGGTGTGTAAACTTATGAATAAAAATAATTATTTTAACTTTGAAAATAAAATAGCCTTAGTAACTGGTGCTAGTCGTGGTATTGGTAAAGCTGTTGCTCTTAAGTTAAAAGAAACTGGAGCTATAGTAATTGGTACTGCGACAAGCGAAGCAGGTGCTGAATTGCTTAATCAAGAACTAGATTTAGGTTTGGTTCTTAATGTTACAGATTCAGCGTCTATTGAACATGGATTTAATAAAATATCTGAAAAGTTTGGTCGTGCACCAGATATTTTAGTTAATAATGCTGGAATTACTCGTGATAATTTATTTATGCGAATGAAAGACGATGATTGGACTGAGGTTTTAGATACTAATTTAACAGGGGCTTTTAGTTTAATAAAAGCTAATATTCGTTCAATGATCAAAGCACGTTTTGGAAGAGTTATAAATATTGGCTCTGTTGTGGGAAGTATGGGTAATGCTGGGCAGGCAAACTATGCGGCAGCTAAAGCAGGATTGCTAGGGCTTAGTAAGTCATTAGCGCGTGAGCTTGGAAGTCGTAATATTACTGTTAATACGATAGCTCCCGGATTTATAGCTACTGATATGACTGATAAAATGACTGACAGCCAAAAAGAAAAGTTAGAAGAACAAATTCCGTTGCAACGCCTTGGATCTGTTGAAGATATTGCTAATGCAGTAATATTTTTAGCCTCTCCAATGGCTGACTATATAACAGGTGAAACCTTGCATATTAACGGCGGAATGTATATGATTTGATTCACAACTAAAAGAGGAGAAATGAAATGAGTACAATAGAAGAAAGAGTAAAAAAAGTAATCGCTCAAAATTTAGATGTAAAACCTGAAGAAGTAGTTAATCCAGCTTCTTTTGTTGAAGATTTAGGTGCTGATTCATTAGAAACAGTTGAGCTAGTTATGGCATTAGAAGATGAGTTTGGTGCTGATATTCCAGACGAAGATGCTGAAAAAATCACTACAGTTCAACAAGCTGTTGATTACATTAAATCTCACGCTGGAGAAGAATAAAATATGTCAAGAGCACGAGTTGTTGTTACAGGATTGGGAGCGCTAACTCCGGTTGGAAATAATGTTTCTGCTTCATGGGATAATATTATTGCTGGTAAAAGTGGTGTTACTAAAATAACTCATTTTGATTGTGGGGATTATGCATCACAAATTTATGCTGGCTTAAAAAACTTCGATGCTCTTGATTTTTTATCTTCTAAAGAGTGTAAGCAGTGGGGTAGCTTTATTCAATATGGCGTCATCGCTGCTGATGAAGCACTTAAAGACTCTGGTCTTGAGATTACTGAGGAGAATCGCGATAAAATTGGAACTTATGTTGGCTCTGGTATTGGCGGACTTGGATTAATTCAAGAAAATTACCAGAAATTATTAGATCGTGGTCCACGTAAGGTATCGCCATACTTTATTCCAGCGACTATTATTAATATGCTAAGCGGTGATATTTCTATTAAATATAACTTAGCTGGCCCAAGTTTTTCTATAGTTTCTGCTTGTACAACTGGAACACATAATATTGGTGAAGCATTTCATTTAATTAGTTCTGGTCAAGCAATAGCTATGTTAGCTGGGGGTGCTGAGCATGCGAGTGTTGAGCTTGGTTTTGCTGGATTTTCGGCGCTTAAAGCTTTATCAACTCGTAATGATGAGCCTGAGCGAGCAAGTCGACCTTGGGATAAAGATCGCGATGGTTTTGTTTTGGGCGACGGTGCTGCAGTTTTAGTTTTAGAAGAGCTTGAGCATGCTAAAGCGCGTGGTGCTAAAATTTACGCTGAAATAGTAGGTTATGGTGCAAGTGCTGATGCTTATCATATGACAGCTCCTGATCCTGAAGGGCGTGGAGCTTTAAAATGTATGCAAAAAGCTTTGGCAGATGCTAAGCTTAATCCAGATGATATTGATTATATCAATGCGCACGGAACTTCAACTCCTTTAGGGGATGTGGGTGAAAGTAATACCGTTAAAAAACTTTGTGGTGATCATGCTTATAAACTCGCAGTGAGCTCTACCAAGTCAATGACCGGGCATTTATTAGGTGCTGCCGGTGCGATTGAAGCAGTTTTTTCAGTATTAGCAGTAAAAAATAATATTGCGCCACCAACTATTAACTTGGACAATCCAAGTGAAGGTTGCGATTTAAATTATGTGGCTCATACAGCACAGGAACGTGCGATAGAAGTAGCTTTGTCTAATTCTTTTGGTTTTGGCGGGACAAATGGGA
>CAYGUI010000012.1:0-29941 GCA_964353115.1 uncultured Gammaproteobacteria bacterium | reverse complement strand
GCCTTAGGATACCTTGGAGTCACAGCCTCACTATCAGAAGTTGGCTCAGTAGAGTAAAGACTATCTAATATTTCATTTATAACTACAGATAATTCTTCTTTGGTTTTAATTCGACTCTCAGCTTGTAAATCAATTAATTCTGGCTCAATTTCTTCAATGAAATCTTTAATACTTTCAATTTGATGATCAAATCTAATAATATCTAACGGAGTCAATAATCCTTGGCGAAAAAATTTGAAAACTACTGGGGAAAGCATAAAGCCAGAGCATTGTTTTAAATTAAAACTTGAATCACAGGTCATTTTTTCAGCTAAATATATAATTATATTATGATCCAAAGATATCCAATATAACCCTGGTATTTCTAATATATTTCTTACAACAAAAAGAATATTTTTCATTATGCTGCATCGAAAAATTGAATCATGAAATTCATAATGTCGATTAGCTCTTAAAAATAAATCATCTGATGTTATTCCAGAAAAAATTAAACGTGATAAATACTCTGAAGCTTTACTTGAGCGATCATAACTAATACGTTTTTTTATTGTATTTATTTCTAATTGCTGTGCAGATGTTGGATCATTAATAACTGCATTACACCTTTCCCAATGATCTGCAAATAATATTTTCACGAAATATCTACCTGATTTTCCTAATAATGAGAATACTTTTGCCCTTCCTTGCATATTATTACCTCTATTTTAAACAGGTCGTAAAGGTCTAGTTTCTATCAAACCCAAAATTTTTTTTAATTTACTAGATTCAACAAAATCTTTTGGAACAAATTCTATTTTATTATCAATTAAATCTAATCTTACAGTTAATCCTTTTTCATTTAAAAAATGAACAATTTGATTCATTTCATCTTTTCTTTTTCTAATATCATTAGGATGATCTGTCTGAAAATATATACTTAAATAAAATAAATCTGCTTTTGATGCGTCTCGTAAATTATTTCCATATTCAAATTTTTTAATTTTGTCATACTGAATACCTAATCTATCTGACAAAATTACGGCACATATAGCGTAACGACGATAATAAGCTTCTGAAACTCTGTATAAATTTATAGGGAAAATCCTGAACATATGGCTGCACTCTCCTTATGCTAATTTTTTTTACAACTCTTTACTATCAGGCAAAAATCCATCTGCCCGAATTTGTCAGACATTTTCAATAATTTTACCATTATAAAATACTAAAATTCTATCTATCTTAATCTTATACTTCTTGATAAAAGACCAAATATAACGCAATAATGTTAAATCTTTCATATTTTTCATAGTTTTTATGGTCATACTAACGATAATGTTAATGGAGCTGTTATCAGGGACAGAATTTGATATTTTTGTGCCAAGTTTCACTCAAATTCAACAACAGTTTAACATATCTGAATTTTGGCTAGTAGCTCTATTGTCAAGTAATTTTATTGGCTACCTTATTAGTCTTGTATTTGCTGGCGCCTTATCAGATAAATATGGCCGCAAGCCAATTATTATTATTGGTCTTTCTATCTTTATTATCGGTAGCATTTTATGTTTTTGGGGCGCTAGTTATAACATGCTGTTAATTGGCCGATTTATTCAGGGAATCGGCATTGCTGGACCTGCCATTTTGGGATTTTTGATTATTGCTGATAAATATGATCTCAAAAAACAACAATACTATATGGCTATTCTAAACGGGCTTATTAATGTCTCAATTGGTATCGCACCAGTAGCCGGTAGCTATATAACTTATTATTTTAATTGGCATGGCAACTTTGCTGCTTTATTAATTTTGGGGTGTCTGTGTTTACTTATGGTTATCACATTTCTCCCTAATGTTAAGTTACCCTATAATCCTGAATACGAGCGCGAAACAGTATCTCTTAAAAATTATATTCCGATATTTAAATCTAAAAATTTAATTTTATTAATTACACACATAGTATTTATGTTTTTGCCGTATTGGATTTTTGTCGGTATTTCACCAATTTTATATATTCGCGATTTAGGAATTAGCCTAAAATATTTTGGCTATTATCAAGGAGTTTTTGCCTTAATTTTTGCTTTTGGCAGTATTTTATTTGGATTAATGATAAATCGTTGTGATACGAAAAAAATGTTGCATATTACTAATTATGTATTTGTATTAAGTTTGGCATGTACCATTTTTATATCTTTTTACAAACCAGCGACAGCTCTTCTTATCACTTTATCCTTCATACCATTTACAATAGCTCAGATTGTGCCATGTGCAGTAGTTTATCCAATGGCGCTAAATTATATGCCAAAACTAAAGGGTAAAGCATCGGCGGTTATACAAGGCAGCCGCCTTATTTTATCGGCAATATCATTACAAATAGCTGCGCATTACTATAATAAGACCATACAAAACCCTGGACTTATGATTTCACTTTGTATAGTTATTGTTATTATTACTTTGTATAAAATCCTTAAAAACCCAGAATTTGATAAATATTTTTATGTATAAATCTAATAGCTTAACTCCTGAATTATTAAAAATAATTGAGCATAAAGGAACTGAGTATCCAGGAACTGGCAGTTTAAATAATAATGATGAGCCTGGAACTTACTTGTGCCGTAAATGTGGCTTGGGCTTGTATCAAGCTGATAGTAAATTTCATTCGGGCTGTGGTTGGCCAAGCTTTGATAATGAAATCGATAATAATATCAAAAAAGAACCAGATAGCGATGGCCGGCGCACTGAAATTTTGTGTAATCGTTGCAATGCTCATCTTGGGCACGTATTTTATGGCGAAGGATTTACACCACTTAGCACTCGGCATTGCGTCAATTCAGCCAGCCTTGATTTTGTACCTTTTGAGAATATTTTAGATACTGAAGAAGCAATTTTTGCCGGTGGATGTTTTTGGGGCGTTGAATATTATTTAAAAAAACTTGATGGCGTCTTAAAAGTTGAAAGTGGTTATACCGGCGGCGAACTTGATAATCCTAGTTATGATGATATTTGTCACAAAAATACTGGGCATTTTGAGGCAGTAAGAGTAATTTTTGATCCGACAAAAACAAACTACGAAGAATTAACTAAGTATTTTTTTGAAATTCATGATCCAACCCAGACTAATGGCCAAGGACCTGATATTGGTGAACAATATTTAAGCGCAATTTTTTATTATGATAATAAGCAACTAAAAATTGCTGAAAAACTTATTGAAGAATTAAAAAATAACAGCTTTGAAGTTGTAACTCTATTATTACCTGTGAGTATATTCTGGCCAGCAGAAGAGTATCATCAAGATTATTATGGTAAAAATGGCAACGCGCCCTATTGCCATTCTTACCAGAAAAGATTTAATTAAAGTTAGTTTAAATAAAATAAACTAGCATTTAATAATAAAGCAAAGCTTGTCCATAAAAAGTATGGTATAAGCATTAAAAATATTAACTTATTTCTATAAATATTTATCAATAAATACAATAATGTACTCCAAATCAAAACAAGATCTAATAACGCTAAACCAATTAAATGAAAATGAAAAAATAATGGCGTCCAAAGAAAATTTAAAATTAAGTTAATTGATAGCAATTTAATAGCTAGTTTATATTTTTCTCTTTGGCGCCATAACATACCAAAAGAAATACCAATTAAAATATATAAGATAGTCCACACTGGACCAAACACGTAATTAGGCGGCTGGAAAAACGGTTGATTTAAATTTTTGTACCATAAAAAATCACTACTTTTACTTATAAAGCCTGACAAAATACCAAGAGTTAAAACTGCTACTGCACTTATTATTTCATAGTTATATTTTTTTAATATTTTCATACTTTTTCTCCTTTGTTTAATTTTTCCAAAAATTTTTCAGAATCTTCTTTTATTTTAGCTAGTTTTTTTCTATCCATTTTTGCCAATAAATTATATGGCATATTAAGGCGCTGAATTTTAATTAATTTTTCTTTATGTTTAATTAAGTAATTCCAATATAAATAATTGAAAGGACATGCAGATTCACCTTCTTTTTCCGCTACTTTATAGTGACAATTTTTGCAAAAATTGGACATTTTATTAACATAATTGCCGCTGGCAATATACGGTTTAGTAGCCATAATCCCGCCGTCGGCAAAAGTAGCCATGCCAATGGTATTGGGCATTTCAACCCACTCAAAAGCATCAGCATAAACAGCTAAATACCATTCATGTATTTCATTAGGTTTAACACCTATCAACGCTGCAAAATTTCCAGTGATCATCAGGCGTTGGATGTGATGGGAATATGCAAATTTTATTGTAAAATTCACTACAGATTTTATGCAGTTCATTTTGGTATTAGCATCCCAATAAAATTTAGGTAATTTTTTTGAATAATCCAAATAATTTTTAGCGGCATATTCCGGCATATTATGCCAATAGATTAACCGCACATATTCTCGCCAACCAATAATTTGCCGAATAAATCCTTCGCAAGTATTTAGACTTATTTTTTTATTTTTATATGCTTGCTCTACTTTATCGCAGACTTCAATTGGCGATAACAATCCTATATTTATATATTGAGATAATGTGCTGTGATATAAAAATGGTTGTGATTCAAGCATGGCATCTTGGTAATCACCAAATTCTGGTAAAAATTTAGTTATAAAATAATTTAACGCTTTAAGTGCATCTTTACGAGTTATTGCAAACCAAAAAATATCAAGATCTCCGAAATTATTAGCAAAATTTTTATTAACTAACTTCATAACATCTTTAGTTATTTTATCTGGTGCAAAACCTTTAATTTCTGGAATTTTTTTATTTTTTGAAACTGCTTTTCTATTTTGGCTATCATAATTCCATTTACCACCAACTGGCTTATTATTACTAATAAGATACCCGGTTTTTGCACGCATTTTACGATAAAAGGCTTCCATAACATGATCAGGCTTGTCATCTATATCAGCGATGAATTTATGATCATCAAGTAAAACTAGTTCAACTTTATTATTTTTACAAAAATTTTCCAGCTCTTCTTTTTGTCTATACTCAGCAGGATGCTCTAAAATTAACTTATTAAAATTATTATTTTTTTTATAATTTTTTAGTGCGTCAGTAATAGATCTGCTATTTTTAGCGCCAAATTTTATATATTTTATATCTCGTTTTTTATCTTTTAATTCTTGATAAAAATGCCGCATGGCCGATAGCCAAAAAACTATCTTTTGCTTATGATGGCAGACATAACTAAGCTCTTTCAAAGCTTCAACCATTAAAATTGGTGAGTCTTTGTATAGCTTTAACGTATTATTTTTTAAAGATAACTGATCTTGATAGATTAAAATTAATTCGTCCATGAATTGAGTATAGAATAATTATTTATATTATAGATGTTTGTGCTCGTCTTCTAATGACACTTGAATGTTGACAGCTTGCGGCATGAGGATCTACTGCTGCTACAGGAACAATACCAGGAGCCGAAAGATCATCTGATTTAACATGTCTCATAGAATGAAGATTACCTGTAACATTTCTTAAATATTTTAGAACTTTGTTTACTTTATTAGCATCACGAGAAAAAAATTTACTTACTGTGTTATTAACGTTTTTTTGTTGTGATATAAAATAAATTGTTCCAAAAAATACCAAACCAACAGCAACAGCTATCCAAGAAGCCATTCCAGCAGTACCAATAGATAGACCAAAAAACATAAAAAATGCAAGAGCACCAGTTTTAATACCAAACAAAGATATTCCAACTGCAAATACACCGCTAACAACTCTTAAAAATATACTTAAATAACGAGAAATTTCTTTATGTTTATCAAAAGTTATTTGTTGAGATTTTTTAATTATATCTCCTGCAGTAGAGAATAATGGTAAAGCTTCTCTAATTTTTTTCTCAATTGGAAGATCAGGGTAATCTTGCATTGATTTAATTAAATTTGAAATTATTGTCAAAATTTTTATTTGGCTATCTAGAACCTTGCCAGAAGTAGAAAAAGTTATTGAAGCTTTTCTAGTAATACTAGAAAAATCACCACCGATAAACATAAAAGAGAATAAGCTACTAATAACGCCGCCAATAATAAACTTGGTATAACTAGCCATAAATAACCATGGCATAAGAGCAAGCATTCCCATAGTAAGACCAAAGGCCGATAAAATACTAAGGCATACCCCTATAAATAATATTAATGAAAAATAAACATACTCAGCTACCCGTGAGACTTTTGGTTGAATCTTATCAGCAGAATCTGGATTAAATATATTCTCTTTGATAATTTCAAAGCAATGCATTAATAATTTAAAATTTACATTTTGCTCAGCAATACTAAGTTCTTTTTCGTCTGCTGGTCCAGCTCCATCCTTATCAACAGTATGTGGCCAATTAATTATGTGAAAATTTTCAATAAAAAGCCTATTTAACTCTTCATCATTTTTTTTTACCGCGTCAACTTGGATAGTCTCTAATCTATAGATAATTTTTTGTCTAATATCTGGTCTAAATTTCATAACGACTTGCTAAATTTCCCTCATTATCATAATTACAAAAACCCTGGTCTCTATAGTGGCTAATGATTAAACCAGCCATTGACCCCGTAATAAACCCACCCATAGTTAAAATTGCTATATAAGCAATATCTCCTACTCCTCCGAGCGATAAATAATATCTCCTCGGAGATACTATAGAAGTTCCAATAACAAATCCATAAGCAGCCCCTATAGTTCCAAACTCAAGGCTTGTTTTAGTCATTTGTTCTAATTGACGTAACCTATACATATATTTATCTAGTATAATTTTTAATAATATTCTAACAGAGATAACCTTATGAGCATAAAAATTGATCAAAAAGCACCTAATTTTACCTTACTATCAGATGAAAATAAAGAAATCTCTCTAACTGATTTTCATGGTAAAAAGGTAATTCTATACTTTTACCCTAAAGACAATACTCCTGGTTGCACTCTAGAAGCTAAAGAATTTCGTGATAGTTTGGAAACTATTACCGCTAAAAACGCTGTAGTACTTGGAATATCAAAAGATTCAGTAAAAACTCATGATAAATTCAAGTGTAAACATACACTTAACTTTCCACTACTATCTGATCCAAATGGAGAAGTATGTGATTTATATGGAGTATGGAAAGAAAAATCGATGTTTGGTAAAACTGCACTTGGTATTGAGCGCACAACTTTTTTAATTGATGAAAATGGAATAGTTAAAAATATTTGGCGCAAAGTTAAGGTTAAAGGTCATATTGATGAGGTAATGGCGGAGATTTAAACTCCCCGCCCTTATCATGCGACATAATGAATCGAATCTAAACTACTACTCTTATTTTGATTAAAATTATAATTACTATTGTTAATATTTAAACTATTATCTATAAAGTTAATATTATAATAATTAAAACCATTCTCTTGCTTTATCGACTTACTAATCATATTGATAAATTTCACAGCACTTGGCAAATAATTAAACGGAAATAATTCTGCAATATTTGTTACTTCTTGCGGATATCTAATTTGCGAATTAATAACTGAGTGCAATAACATCTGTGGGTTTTGATTACCCGGATCAATAAAACTAGAAAATTCTTCTTCGCTCATTTTTTTGTTATTTATTGAAAAATTAACGGTTACAGGCTTGTCTTTATTATTTTGATATAAGTAATTTATTTTTGAATTTAAAACAAAATTAGTTTCCAAAATTTGTAATATTTCTGAATTATCTAATTTTTTATCTAACCATTTAGGGTTAATTAATCCTTTGTATTGAAAATCCCACAGAAAACTATTTTGTGCTTTTATTGAAAAATCAAAATCATTAAATAAATTACCCCCTGAATAATTTACTTTAGAGATAACAGCAGCATTTTTATAACTAATATCATTTAAATTTAAATCTTTTAGATTAAATTTTGTATTTATTAAAAAATTACCAGAGTCATCGATTGAAAAATCACCAGATATTACATCATTATTTTTTAATACAAAATCTAAGCTATTATCTTCGTCTTTAAAATAAAAATTATTATAATGTGCAGTAAAATTAGCCTGACTATTTTTAACTGTATTATTAATTTTCAATTTTTCAGTTTTAATAGATTTTTTCTTATAAATAACACTCAGCTTCTCTGCCACAATATTTGCAGTATTGGAAAAAATATTAGGGTCAAAATTAAAATTATTTATATCAAAAGCAACATTATCTGCAGATATCTCAACGCCACTAAAATTAGCATTATATTTTTCAGCAACAAGCTTTAGATTATTATTTAAAATATTCACACTAGAATTTACTAACTCTATATTTTTTAAATTATCACTATAATTTATACCTGCTACTTTTAAAGAATTATTAATTAATACTGATTTATGAGAATGAAGAAAAGCCTGTTTTAATGATTGATATTTATTGATTTCGGTAGATTTACCAGCTAGTTTTAAATTTTTAAAACTTATTTTATTCAAAACAGCACTATCTGCTATAAAATTTAAATCATCAGTTATAGTAAATTTCCCGGCATCATTCTGCTCTATATTCCACTCATCGTTAATTTCTAAATTATTTATAGTTATATCTTGATCTGAATATGAAAAATTAAACTTATCACTAGTAACATTAGATTTTAGAGTTAATTTGTTATCGATTAAATTTCCAGTAGCAATTAATTTAAAATTAGAATTTAATGCATTTATTGCGATACTCGAAAGTTGCTTTAAATTAAAATTATAATCGCCAGAAAAATTTAGTTTTGTATTATTTTTATAATTACCAACATAATTTACAGACAAAACATTATCAATAATTTCAAAATTTACTGGTCCAGATAAATCGCGAGATAAATCACCACTCGTAAAATTAAATGTCCCATTTAAACGCCCAGCGATAGAATATTGACCTGAAAACTTAATAACTTCAGTGCCATCTACCGTGATATCTCCATTAATTTTAGAGCCAAATAATTTATTATTATCAACCTTGAAATTTAATAAAGCTTTTTGATTTATCAAAGGCAAATTTTTGAGATCTAAACTACCAGTAGAAACCGCCCCTTGATTTTTATAGTCTACTACTTTACTTGAAAATAGATGCTCAAGATCTTGTTTTTGTGAGTTTTTTTTAAAATAAAATATACCTGTAAATGCTGCAATAATCAGCAATAAAATGAAGATTAGTTTTTTATTCATGCTAGAAGTTTAGCATATCCGGCTTTGCTACGCTTCGCAGGCATCTTCCAATTTATGGAAAAAACCCCTCTGTCGGCGTTGCCGACATCTCCCCTTTACAAAAGGGGAGAATATAGCCCATTATCAAAATGAAAAATATAGCCCCCTTATTAAAGGGGGCAGCGCTGAAAGCGCGGGGGTTTTACTGCATCAACTGACAACTATCTTCTGAACAATCAATACCAACACCTGCAAATGTAGCAACTACAGCATTAACATCGTATCCCAAGTTCTTAGCACTTTGCATTACACCATCAGCAGCATCAGTATATGTTGAGAATGGAGTCCAATAATGCTTATTAGCATCTAACATAACTTCAAAAGCCTTTTTCACATTCCAACCGTCATGAGTAGCTAATAAGTAAAAAGCTTTGTTATAAACGCCGCTAGTAAAATGTACATCTAAGTCATCGCTATAATCACGAGCATCACCTATTGACATACCATCTTTAGTTGGATCATCCATATAACGCAATGCATCCATAGTTCTTGCGATATCAGATCCAACCTTCCAGTTGTTATGACCATGAATATAGAACTTCATTGCTTCACCAGCCATATCAGAGAAAGACTCGTTCATACCACCAGATTGACCTTCGTATTGCAAATTAGAGTTAAATTGCGTTACACCGTGACTTACTTCATGCGCAGCAACGTCAGCAGCAACTAATGGATAGAATGACATGAAACCATCACCAAAGGTCATTGTTTCACCATCCCAGAAAGCATTTTCAAATGCAAAACCGTAATGTGTACGCATTACAAGTTGAAATGGTAATGGTGTAGTGTCGTACCAATTGTGATACATTTCTACAATTTTATTACCAAAGAAATGGGCATCATTAAGAGGCGATGCAGCGCCGTTTATAGCATCCATACCACTCCAGTAACATGGGAATGAATATGTATCATCACCCCACTCTTGATAATTCATATGAACAGTTCTAACATCACTATTTTCCATATAGCAATCTTTAGTCCAACCGCTATCATCAACTCTTACATCTAACTTTTCGTACGAACTACCATATAAGTAAAAACCTGTTTTAAGATTTCCACCAGGTCCATAACCTTCTTTGTCAGTATTTAAATTATTCCAATAATGAACTAGTTCTTTAGTTTTTGCATCGATTACATAAAAAGGACGTGCTGGTTTACCACTTTTTTTAGCATCTGCAAAAAAGCTAACGATATAAACTAATTTAGCTTCACCATTTTTTTTATCTTGATAAATCGATAACTCTGATTTCTCATTAGTAAAAACAGTTTCAGCAGCAACCATTTTAGATTTTTTTATAAACGTTTCTTTAGCTTGAGCTAGAGCTACATCTTTTGAAAAACCTGCAACTGGTTTAACATCAGCAAGATCTAAATGAATTTCTTGCACTACGTTACCAGTAAACATTGCTTTATTTGAATTATTTACATGTTTTAAAATATGATGACCATAAACTGGTAAACCTTTATAAAGCTGTTGATATCTAAAGTGTTTTACACCATTTTTATCTTCAGACTCTGTTAAGGATTTAACACCATAAGTGGAATTAACACTTTTAGCAAAATATTGATTAATTTCTGCTGATGATAAGGCATTCACTGGCACTGCTTTTGCAGCGAATATAATATTCGGTATTAAAGCCGCTCCTAGCCAAAACGATCTACGCATATTTCCTCCTTTAAATTTAAATAGCGTCACAGTTTCACTATAGCAATGACGCTAGTTAGGAGTCAATCAGGTATTTTCTGAAAGTTTACTCTAAGTAAAAATTAATTTACTAATACAACTATAAACATAGCAAGATAAACAACTATAAAAGTTATAGGTAAAAATTTCATTAATTTACTAAGATCACTGTTCAACTTATAATGGCTAACTCCAGAAAGCAAAACAGTTAAAGGCCTAATTGGTAAATGTTTTTCCATTGATTTTATCAGCAAAATAAACGCATAACTCATTATCGCGTATTCAGTTAAAAGCTTATACCAAACCACACATAAAACCAGCATCAATGTGTAAGGAGCTGTCAAAATAGTAATTTTCTCTACAAAAGACCAATTAATCCATAAATTAGTTGCTCTATACAGAAAAATCCCTAACATACTAGAAAATATAGTATGCACCGTTAAAAATAAACTATGAACTGTCAAACGCTGCTGAGCTATTGTATGTATATGATGATAATATGATTTATATAATGACAACAAAGAACGCTCTGCTTCTTTAATAGAAGGTATTCTATCGTATTCCTTATCAATTTCTTTATTATAAAATGTTGCTAAATCATCAATTACATCATTGTTTTCTAAGCTATTAGAAACGCTAAATATCCCCTTTAAAAATTTCAGCATGGTAAATTCCTTTTAATATACATATAATAAAAATTATATAACAAATAAATTACAAGTATGAAAAAAGATTTTATTGACAAATTATTTACGAGCTTAATAGTTACAGCTATTCTAATAATTCCAATACTCGCAATTACACCTCGCCATAAACAGAACAATATATTTAATATAGAGTTCTTATTTATATTTTATGGATCACTAATATTTTCTTTATTTTTTGCTTTAATTTTATATAAAGTTAAAAAATAAGATCTTAACCTTACATTAAGTAATATCATTAATATTATAGTGATTAGCTAGCAAACAAGCACTTAAAACTTCTGTCAATCTACTATCCGCAGATATTCTTTCTTTAACCGGAAGACTAGATATAGAATTTAATAAGTTTATAACCTTATTTTGATCATAAAAAGGTATATCTTTTAGCAAGGAACTGTTAAATACTTCTTGCATAAATTTATGCAATGATACGTTAGCAGGAGGTGCACAGAAAGGTTGCTTGGTTCGATTATATAATTTCTCCGGAATAATATCTTTCACCGCCTCCCTCAAGATATATTTCTCCACATAATTTTTAATTTTTAATTCCTGTGGTAATTTCATATTAAAAGAAACCATTTTTTGATCTAAAAATGGAACCCTACCTTCAACTGAATATCCCATTTCAATTTTATCTCCTATGGTAGAAAGTATATAACCTGGGAGCGTAGTATTTGCAAATAAATATGCAGAAACATCGCTAGTATTAATCATACTTTCTAACTTTGACACCCCTAATTCTTGAATTATATTTTTTATGGCATCATTACCATTCATTTTTTGTTTAAAATCTTCTGTATATAACTCTGCAAATTCTTTACCACGACCGCTATATATTTTTAGTAATGTAGAACTATGATTTTTTAGATAAGATGCAAACTTATTGACTTGCTGAGACTCAGAAGTAGTAACTAGTCCTGCACCAATAGGATTGCTTCTTACTTTTTCTAATAATTTACTACGCTCTTCATCATTACTATTCCCAGAGATTATATCTTCTCTAAAAAATGCATACCCACCTAATAGCTCATCAGATCCACCACCAGTTAATACAACTCTATTACCGCTATTGTGAACTAATTTGCTAAGCAAATATAAAGCAACTCCATGAGTATTACTAATTACCGATTCACCATGCCATATCGAAGCATCAAAATTATCCGCAATATCTTGATCTGTAACTTTAACTTCATTGTAATTAGCCCCTACAAATTTAGCTGTATCTTTGGCAATATCTGATTCATTGAAGATATCATCATTGAAAGAAATCGTATAAGCATCTATAGGTTTATTATGTATTTTCGCAGCCATTGCTAAAACAGCAGTTGAATCGATACCGCCACTTAAATAACACCCTACAGGAACATCAGCATTAAGCCTAGTTCTTACTGAATCTTCAAAAATATCTCTAAATTTATCGATATATTCTTTTTCAGATAAATTCTCACTAAGTTCACTATCTTTTGTAGCAAACTCTAAATCCCAATATCTTTGTATATTAAAATCTTTTTCTGTTGCAACTATAAAATGCCCTGGACGTAAAGAAAAAATATTATTAAAACAAGTTCTTTCTGACTGAAAAATACTATGATTGGTATAATAGATAGTATCTGCATTCCATTCTGATGGAACATCAAATTTTAATAAGGCTTTAATTTCTGAAGCCAAATATAAATTGTTATTATGGATAGTGTAATAAAGTGGTTTTACTCCCATTTGATCACGAAAAGCAACTAGCCTCTTATTTCTTTCATCCCAAATAATAAAAGCAAATTCACCACGTAAATATTTATGTAAATCTAACCCATATTCTTGATACAAAGCCACAACTACTTCACTATCAGAATGGGTTTTGAATATATATCCTTTTTCTTTAAGATCTTCACGGATCTTATCATGATCATATATCTCACCATTAACAACGGCATGAACCATACCATCTTGAGAAACTAAAGGCTGAGATCCACCATTTAAATCTATTATGCTTAATCTAACATGACCCAAAGCTATTTTTTTGTTTTGATGCAACCAAAAAGTTTTATCATCAGGTCCGCGATGATTTATTACATCTAACGCATTATTTAAATAATTTAGATTTACATCTGCATTTCTTTTCAATACACCGACAATACCGCACATATTAAATAACTCCTCTTTCTAATTTTTTACTCATCATAAATTCTGCCAAATCATTGGCATGGATTATTGCTGTATCTAAAATCTTTACATGATTATAATTTTTTTGGTTAATCAATAACCCTAACTCTGTACAACCCAAAATTATTCCATCAACATCTTTATCTATAAAATATTTAATTATTTTATCAAGTATAGAAAGATCTTCCTTTGAAGAACGACCAGAGCATAAATTTATAATAATGTCAGATATCTTTTGCATATCAATATCACTAGGATACATACTATCTATATTAAGTTTAGACAATTCTCGAGAGTGAATATTATTTTTACAACTAAATTTTGTTCCAAGTATACCAACTTTCTTCAATTTACTTAGACTTGCTTCTTTTGCAACAGACTCAATAATACTAATAACTGGGAGTGATGTTTTAGCGCGTATAGCATCTATAAAAAAATGCACTGTATTACATGTCATTGCAACACACTCAGCACCTGCTTTTTCTAAAACTAATACCTCTTTAATTAAAAAATTCTCTAATTCTTTAATTTTGTTTGCTTGAATTAAATCAATCACTTCCTTAGCATTTAAGCTATTCATGAGTATATTTGCTGAAGAAAGATTATTTAAACTTGCTGCATGCTTATTAATAAGCTCATAATATATAGCTGTTGAGTGGTAACTCAATCCGCACAAAAGACCTATTTTTCTCATACCGAACCTGTGTTAGTTGTTTAACTGCTGTAGATGCCATTATAAACTCTTCATAAATAGACCACAAGGGATTAAATCAATGAGATAAAATTTAAATTATAAGCTCAAGATATTGATTTTAAAGGTTATTTGTTATCTTTCCTTCATTTGATACAATACTATAATTCCTAACATATTGTTTTAACGAACTAAAAAAAAATGAAAAACATTAAATTATTAGAAATAAAAGAATACAACAACATAGTCCACCTCTTCTCAGAAAACTTCCCAAATATAGCCTTTATAAAGGCCATATTAGAAGGTAAAATGCCAGGCAATGTCTGGATAGATATTTCAAACAATAAGCCTATTTCCGCATTAATTACATCTGGGATGTATTGTTTTATATCTGGAAATTTAACAGATCATTCTAAAGATAAATACTTATCTATATTGAATAACCAAAGAACGTTTAAACTGGTCTGCAATGTGCAAGATTCTAATCTTTTTAATCAAGAGATCGAAAAATTTAACTTTGAAACAATAGATCGCCTACAATTTTTTTACAAAAATCATCCAAAAAGAAATCAGGACATAATTATAAATAAAGACTATCAAATAGCAACTATAAATGAAGAAATTCTTAAAAAATGCTTATTTAATGAAGTCATTATAAATTTTTATGAGACTCCCGATAACTTTATAAAAAATGCAAAAGGAGTTTGCTTATTACATAACAATATCGTTATTACTGAAGCCTATGCCATATTAGGTGGGAAGCACGCCGAGCTTGGAACATGCACTCACCCAGACTATAGAAAACAAGGTTTATCAAGCTATTTATGCTCTTTTCTACAAAAACAATTACATAAAGAACATTACATAACCAGCTGGACTTGCGATAAAGACAATATTGGCTCACAAAAAGCTGCTAAAAATATAGGCATGGAATACGTTGGTAATTATAAATTTATTTGCAAGACGAATTCGTCGGAATAATACTTGGTGGCGGCTGATAACCACTCAACCTCACATCTTCACGTCTAACAAAATCGGCAACATCCCCTGTTGGAGAAATTTCTGAATACGAAGCCGAACTACCATCTGAGCCAGCTGTAGTAGATGAACTTAGCGCCGTATTATCACTATCTGCCACTGACGAGCGCTTAGGGCGTCCAATCAACTTTTTTAAAATCCCTTCAAATAACATAAAGTCTCCGCTTAACCAAACCTATAAGTCATACCCATTGTTATAAATGCTACACCATATGTCTCACGCACAAAAGTATCAAAGCCAAAATTAACATCAAATTGATTATTAAACGAATATTTAGTACCAAAGCCAAAAACTATACCTGGCAAGTGCTGATTATATTTAGCATCTGTACTAATGTAGTTAAAGACCCCAATACCACCTTTGACATAAAAACCTAGCTTTCTATAATAAAAATAATCATCATCCAATCTAATAGTAAAAGGCGTCATTATTATTTTTCCTGCCACTTCCTCACTATTTATTATGTCGCGTATAAATAAAACCCCTGTTTCAAAAGAAACATTTTTATTTACCTGAGCACCTGCAATTAAATGACCACCAATAATGTTATTTCTAACTGCAGATGAATTATTTATACCGCCTGAAAAGTAAAAAGGATTTATAAAACGCTCTTCATATCTCAAATGATTTTTATCTATAGCATAAGTATTTATACTACATGCAGCTAGGGCTAATAAAAATAATTTTATATATGCTTTCATCACATCACCTTAATTTGTTTGGTCAATAATTTTTTAATTTAGCGGATTGTAGCACAACTAAATTAATTTATCAGCGGCATCCAATCGCTATATTTAGTTATTATATTGACTATAAAGCATCACTATGATATCCTTGCTCTTCTTTTTGATACATTATAAAAAAATAAGAATATTATGAATCCTACTCACCCAGTGGCAGATCGTCTAATACCTATACATGAAAAGTTCACTGAAGACTTTCTATTCTTTAAAAAACATTTTGATATATTAGCTAATCTCAGCAATAAATCTACTTCTTTACCTCGGCATGATATCAAGGGTAATTTTAATCAGGATGGAAATAAAGTAAATATATTAATTGAATATACTGTTTATAAAACTTCCGGTTTTGCTGATACAGATAAAGCTCACAAACAATTTTTAGCACAAATTAAAGATTATGGTAAAAAAGAAGTTTCAAGAGTAATCAACATATTAACAGAAAGATCTGATATTAATTTTAAAAAAGAAGACTTTGTTTTGGAAGTTATAGCTGAATATAAAATCGACAATCCTATTCATATAGAAACTATAAATCAAGATATAGAAACTGTACAAGATTATGTTGCAAAAAATATATTAGAAAATAACAAAATATTAGAAGATATTTTTTATCAATATTGCAATGAAGTATCTCATCATTATGAATTACAACTTAAAGAAACCAGCGAAGAACTATGGAGAGAATTTACATTAAAGAATGTTGTTGTTTTAGCAATTTTTTCCTTAATACCCTTTGAACAACATACTCAATATGCAGAAAACTTAAAAAATATTAAAGAGATTACAAGACAAAACACTTACTCTAGCGTCTGGAATTTATGCACAAGTAAGTTATCAAGTTATAGTGGGCATAAGTATTGGGATTTATTTCAACACTTTGCAACTGAGCATAAATATAAAAAATACAAATCCTTAGAAGACTTTGACAAATCACATCATGAAGCCATTAGTAAACTGGAGCATTTAATATCAAAAATCAAAGGTATATTACAAAGTTTAGATAAAATAGAAGCATTTTCAATTTTTCTTACTGAAAATATTAATTGCTCTCTCAAAGAACTATTTCAAGTTAATATGTCGGCATTAACAATACTTAGAGAACAAACTATAGATATCATAAAGGCAAAGGAGGCAAATTTAACAAGTATTATAGAATCACATGATGATCGAAGAAATATTATTGCGCAAGAGGAAAGAGCAAGTAAAAATCAAAAAGAACTTATTAAATTGATTGAAGATGAGTTCGATGCTAGAAGGATAATAATTAAAGAGAATAATTTAATTTTAGGTCTATTTCAACAACAAGCAAGAAAATTAAAAATAGTTCCAGAGCAAAAAGATCCACTTCCACCAGAGCATAACCATAACCCTAAAAAATTAGTTAGAGCAGCTGCTGCGGCCGCAGCTTCTGATAGTGATTCTGATTCTGCGATAACAAAAGCTCCAGATCTTGTTGAAATTAATACGATAATAAACAGCAAAGCTGTAAATTTAGTAGAAAATTCTAATTTATTTAAATTAGGAGCTACTGAAAATTGTTTTGTTACGAATCATGGATTAGCAGATATTGCTGGCACATCTGGTTTTGCAGAAATTATAAAAACAGGAAAAATCTTAACTAGAGCATCGCGTAGTAAAACAGGAATTAAGATTTATGAATCTGGAATTGCTGCAGCCAAAACAACTGGAACAGGCGGCGATGCTGGCACAAGATTAATTTTAGTATCAGTTAAGATTGAAGATAAAAACGTATACTTCCCTTGCGAAATTAAAGATCATAAAGCATATGAAAGTTTTATTGCAAATACAGAAGCGCAAAATAAAACCATAGCTGATTTTAGAAGAAATTTTGTGGTGTCTGGTAGCGATAAAATAAAATCTAGGTAAAACTAATATGAACTCAACTTATCCAGCAGCTGCAGCCGCTGCAACTACTGAAAATGAAAGACAGACTAGTCTTATTGAGTATAAATTATTAGCATTGTCAGGTGCTTTATCTAACTCCTCCAAAATTATTGAAAGTGATAAAGCTATAGAAAGTTATTCTCGCATAGAAAAATCAATACCATTTTTTTTAAATAATGTGAGAACACAGAAAGAAATAAAAATTGTTAGTAATAAAATAACGGTAATAATTAAATGTTTTATATTACCAACAGAAGGTTACAGTGATACCCCAAAAGCCCGTGCAGATCGCATAAAAAAAATAATAAAACATTACAGTAAAACTGAACGAGAAAGGCTAACAAATATAATATCTAGTCCTCTTAAAGTTAATCCTTTATTATTTAATAGTATATTAACAGCTAAGCATGACAACCCTCCATCCATAGTAAAAATAGAAGAGCACGAAATTGAAATAGTAGTAAGTGCTCAGTATGAAGAACTTGATATTGATCAATATATCGAAGATATAAAAATAATGAAAATTTTTCTTTTCAATATTATTTCTAAAAAATATCCCGATTTATTATTAACTATTAATAATTTTATAAAACCTCATGAACTAGATAATCATAGTCAAGAAACTGCATCTAGACTATTTCAAATAGTTAATGAAATATTATTCATGTCTCTACATATAAATTTTAATATAAAATTTATAGAAGAATATAATAAAGGGCTCTCTAAATTTAACAACAAAAATCACGATAACTTATTTAATCAAATAACAGATCCTATTTCAGACATTATATCGGAAAGTATCAGTGCTCTTGAACAATTAGAAAATGGTATTGATAAAACTTTGAAAAATACTAAAACTTTAGCCGAATTTGAAGAAATGCGCTCTAAAATTATAAAAAAATTAAACGAATACAAAAATACATTTAATCTTTTAATAGATCAAAGTAAATTAATAGATGATTTTTTAAATATTTTACAGAATTTAAAATCTCAGGATTTTTCAACCATAGCATCTAAAAATTCAGGCTCACGTAATATTTTAGATTCTGGTAATGATGTGATTCAAAGCATGATTAATTACTGTGATAATACAGTAACTAAATTAAAAAAAAATTATGAGAAAGATGGAATAGATTCTATTGAACGTGAGAAAGAATATAATCTAAAACAAGAAAAAAAAGTATCAATAGATAGTCTTGTCAGTGAAGAATTAATTGCTAGAATTAGAATAATTAAAGAGCGTAATTTAAATTTAGATATATTTCAACAACAAACAAGAAAATTAAAAATAGTTCCAGAGCAAAAAGATCCACTACCACCAGAGCATAACCCTAGCCCTAAAAAATTAATTAGAGCAGCTGCGGCTGCAGCAGCTTCTGATAGTGACTCTGATTCTGCGATAACAAAAACTCCAGATTTCGTTGAAATTAATACGATAATAAACAACAAAGCTGTAAATTTAGTAGAAAATTCTAATTTATTTAAATTAGGAACTACTGAAAATTGTTTTGTTACGAATCATGGATTAGCAGATATTGATGGCGCTCTAATTTTTGATGATATCTTAAAAACTGGACGAGTATTAACAGAAAAATCTCGTAATAAAACTGGAATTAAGCTATATAAGTCTGGAATTGCCGCAGCTAAAACAATGGCAACTGGTGAATATTCCGGAGCAAGATTAGTTTTAGTTCCAGTAATTATTGACAGTAAAACTATATATTTCCCGCATGAAGTTAAAGATCATAAGGAATATGAAAACTTAATTAGTAATACGGAATCACAAAGTAAAGTTATAAATAACTTTAGAAGCAATTTTGTGGTGTCTGGTAGCGATAAAGTAAAGCCTGGGTGTTAACAATATTTTGATTTTACAAATTATGTCTCTATATTTCTTAGAAAAAAATGTGTGTAATTTAATTTTTTAAGCTTATACAGCATGGCTGGCCTGCCGCGATCTTGAGTCATCTCACCAGTTTCTTCAAGTATATTTGAACTCAAAACTCTGCGTCTAAAAGATTTGTGCTCTAGTTTTTTATCTAAAATAATTTCATATATTTTTTGCAACTCCTGTAAGGTAAAACGTTTTCTCATAAAATGCGTTGGGATAGAGGTGTAAAGAACTTTACTTCTAATTCTTTCAATGCATTTTTTTAATATAACTTCATGATCAAAGGCCAGTTTATCTTTTACATTATTTTTATAAACTTTAGACCATTTTATATCTGTGGCTCCTTTTCCTGCCGCAAGCTTTACTTTATCGCAGGGAATTAAAGCGAAATAGATATTGGTAACAGACCAGTATCTCGGATCACGAGTTTTATTGCCAATACTTCCATACTGCTCTAAATATGGAGTTTTTACTCCGGTTTTTTCTTCTAATTTACGTTTTGCCGTTGATTCTAGATCATCATCTTTTTGTATATCAATAAATCCGCCGACTAAAGACCAAAAACCTTTAAATGGATCATCTTCACGTTTTATTAGCAAAACGTGAAGATCATTATCAAATACTGTAAATATTGCGGTATCAACTGTAGTATTTGGCCTCTCGTATAAGTTTGGATTATAATTTTTCGTCATTTAATTCCAGATCTACTCTTTTTCTAATTTCTGATAAAGAAGAAGTTTTAATTAATTTTCCATCTAAAAATACTACTTTTAGCTCGCCTAAATTTTCTTGTTCTTCTTTTTGCTGATCATATAATACCAAAGAGTTATTTTCCATTTCTACTCTTAACAATCCTTTTGCAGATTTTTTTGTTCCTGAATCTGTTTTGGGATCTTTAAAAATATCGCGTCTAACTCCATTTACAACACCGCTAGTTGCTTTCATTGCAAATCCAAAATTATCACGAGTTGCATACTGATATGTATAGGATCCAACACCAAACACAACGTTATTTGACGCAAATCCTTTTTTTTCAAGCTGCTCCAAAATAGCCAGTGCCCGCTCTAAAGTAATAGAATCACCGTATATTAAACCTATGTGTTGATCAAGAGATTTATATCCTTTATTAGTAATAGTGCCGCCAAATATTTCCCATAAACATTCTACTGCTCCTTTATGCTCAGGAGTACCTTTAGGTGCATCTGGATCGCCTGCAATTATTTTTACAGGATCACCACTGTCTGGACGAATTACAACTTTTCCATCTCGAGATAATATTTCTTCTTTTAAGACTACAGTATATTCAGTAATAACTTTCCAAAAATCCCAAGTATCAGACACGATAGAAACAATTCCCGTTGGATATAAATCGCATATTAGTCTTCTAAAAGTTTCAAGCTCACCTTCTTTCATTCCCATACACATTACAGAGTGCTCAGTAGCAGGAACAGAGCATCCTATAATTTCATTTTCAACATTTGCTTCATAATATTCTTCAAGTAAATCTATTGCTGGTACTGTATCTGTTCCCCAAAATGAAGTTAAATGCGCTGCCCCACTTATCATCGCATCTTGCAAACCTGACATGCCTCTGAAAGAAAAATCGTGCGCTTGGAAACTCACAAAATCTATCGGTGCTCCTGTTTTTTTAGCATATCTAGTTAAAAGTTTTTTATACTCAAACGCCGTTGTCGCTGATGTAATTGGCTTCCACAAGTAGCTTGAAATAACAGTTTCGATAAAATTTGTCAGCCAATAAAAATCTTTATGGGTATTAACTATAGTTAATACTGGAACACCTATTGGCACTCTTGTTCCTTCTGGTAAAGCTTTTATTTTAAATGGCAAATAACCTAAATCATGTAATTTTTCTATATTTTCAGTAGTTATAGAATCTTTGCCAAGTGAAAAATCCATACGTCTTTTATATTTAGCGATAACTTCTTCTTTAGGCTTATTAAAAAAATTATTGTTCCAAGAATTTATTAGAAAATCTTTTATAAAATATTGAAGTCCAAAAAATACTATTTTGTTATCAAAGGTCTCTTGGATTACTTTACCTAATTTTGAGCTTCGCGCAGTAAAGTTTGAATAAACCTCTGTTGTACCAATAGGATATTGCTTAGCATGCCCTGTTTTGTAAAAATCTATTGCTGTTAATGGATTTATATTCATATTATTCTCCTATAATATTTAAAAAAGAATTATCAATTTTTTCTTTGTCTAACATAGTGTGGTAACAGTATATTTTTGAAAAATACTGTCTAAGTGGATCTAGCCCTTTTGAAAATATTCCATGAGTTACGTATAGATATATTTCATTGGCCCCATCTTCTTTAAGCTTTTTTGAAAGTTCAATAAAAGTGCTACCGCCATCACATATATCATCTAGGATAATTACATTTTTATCTTTAACATCACCATGCAATTCTGTTCCGATAATTTTCCCTGTTCTAGTATCACGAATTTTGCTAGCACAAACTAAATCTACTTTTCTTCCACTGTTAATACCTGAAATTTGTCTTGCAAAATATCGTACTTTTTTCTCAGCTCCAGAATCTGGAGATATTAGCGTCAAATTATTATCTATTATTGTGCTGTGCAATTTACTTGATATGATTATTTCTGCCATCCCTATTGCCTGACAATTATCTAGTAAAGCAGAAGTTACATCAGAATGTGGATCATAGATTTTTAACGAGCTACATTTAAGGGCATTAATCATATCAGCCATAACTTTAACACTTAAGGATTCCCCCTGATTACATACTCGATCTTGCCTTGCATATGGAAAATATGGAATTGTGAGATGAATTTTGGTTGTGGAATCAACTCTTCTTATAGCGTCTACAGTTAATAATAACCGTATAATTTCATCAGAATTATTAAGAAAAGCATAAACTTGTGTTTGTTCTTTAATATCACAGGGAGATATTTGCACATGAGACTCCCCTCCTGGAAAATTGAACGCTTCGACTTTTTTGTAATTTACTAAAATAGTCATGACACCTCCTGTTGTATATATTTATACACCAATAGTGGCACAGAGCCACTAATGTGTCAAGAACTATGGATATATTTTTTATATGTTCAAATGGATAAGTTTCACAATGATCTGTTATTTAGACAAATTTATAGAACTAATTTAAGTAAATTAAACATATTAATATCTCGAAAAAGGTATCTGGCTCGTGATTTATTAAATTTACTCCCAATCTTCTGCATCTTTTTTAGCAGCCTCAAGCCATGAATCAAAATTATCATACTCTTCTCTGCCTTCCCAACCTGGAGATGCATAATTATGAATTATAATAACTTCAGGATTATCTGATGGCTCTGCAACGTCAAAACATGCTACGTCATCACAATCAAAACGACGTGCAAATGGTAATAATTTCCTATAAGGATATTGTTTTTTCAAACCTTCCTTCATTATTTTTAACGATTTTTCACGCATCAATGACCAAGGTCCAATATCAATTTGGCTATTTTTTACCATCATTAATAATTGCGTAGGATATTCGAACCATGTTGGCAAATAATTTTTATCTAATATTCTTCTGTCCATTCTAATACCTCGTACCTATAAAAAAAGACCCTTCAGGATATGATTCTCTATAACAGCGTCAGACTATTTTATTATGGTATAAAAATTTATACCGTTAAAAAGGTACCTGGCTCATAATTTTTTTTAATGGAAAGTGATTTAAATCAGCGCTATTTTTATATATTCTGCCGGAATCTTATCAGCCAACCACACATGCTCATTTCCTTTATAGAAAGCAATCCCTGATTTATAAGCATCACCTGATTTAATGATTAATAAAGCTGGTTGTTTGTCTTTTCTCTTACCAACTGCAATTGCTGTGTTAGTATCTAGCGATAAATGTACGAACTGTCTTGTCATCGGCAAGAGTCCATTCTGCATAATATTATCTATAAATTCACTATTTGTACCGTGATAAAGTATCTCCGGAGGGGCGCAAGGAGATTTTTTTAGGCTATTATTTTCTGAATGACCATAGAGCGCTCTAATTTTATCGCCCATAATTTCATGACGCTGTTTAGAACTTTGCTCTATCATTTCTTGCAAATCTTGATGATTAAGATTAGACCATTCTTCCCTTTCTTTACTTAAGGCCTTAAGCAAAGTGTCTATCTCAACCCAACCCTCATCATCAAGCTCTAATTCATACAACCATGGCTCGTGTCGCAGAGCATGGGAAACTACTTTACTTAATTCCATTAATTCTTTTCTATTAATTAAAATTTACTCCCAATCTTCTGCATCTTTTTTAGCAGCCTCAAGCCATGAATCAAAATTATCATACTCTTCTCTGCCTTCCCAACCTGGAGATGCGAAATCATGGATAATAATTACCTTTGGATCATCTGAAGGTTCTGCAACATCAAAACATGCCATATCATCGCTATCAACACGACGTGCAAATGGAATCAATTTTCTATATGGATATCTTTTAATTAGACCACTATGCCTAATTTGTAACAATTCTCCATCTAATAGTTGCCATGGACCAAAATCAATACAATCATTTTTGATCAATTTCAATAAACTAAATGGATAATTGAACCATTCAGGCAAATCTTTTTTTTCTAACAATAATATCATAATATTAATACCTCGTTCCTATATATAATGAGCCATATGGATATGTCAATTTATAAAATTTACCGAAATTCGGTCAACGACCAACTCTACAAATAAACCATTCAAATATGCGTATTCCTTAAATATTTCATCTTCAATTAAAATATTGCTACCAATATCAATAGAGCCATTAATTACTTTACCTCTTAATCTATAAGAATATGCATTATCAATTTTTTCTATTGAATATATTTCTTCTTTAATTTCCTTAAAATCCTCTGAATCAAGAAATATAAGTTCAAGCTCTACAGGATACGATTTTTCAACTTCTATCTTGTATGGATAGGTACTTGAAAAACCAACAATTTCTACCCCATTAATATCAATAATAACTTCTTCTTCAATATATTCATTAACCCCTTTTAAATAAACCGTATATATCATTTTTTTATCCTATGGTTTTAAACTGCTTCTTAATATTAATTCATCTTCAATTGCATACGGTACTATTACTTTATTACGAGGATCTCCATTAATTGTTTTCCAAAAATCCTTTCCTCTTTTTACATGGTATGTAGCAATTTCTTCCTTAGTATTTGTACCAACAAATTCAAATTTGCTTATGCCATTTGAACGATTCCCCATAAATCTTATATAACCTATTCTATTTTCAGTTATTCCTAATTTTGTCGTATATTCATATTGGACCTTAATACCATTACGCATAGCATCGCGCGCACCCCGTAGATATTCATACTCGGTAGAGTAAGCCTCGTAAAAATTCCCTCCGTGTTTAGCAAAATGAATTGATAAAGATTTTTGTGAAGTAAATTCCGGAATTTGTCCAGACCGCTCCAACGTCGTAACTCCAACCGGTTCCAACACATCAGCACTCAAAGCACCGCCCATTTTAATACCATATGAATTAACGCCAAGACTTACAGCGCTAGATGCGCCAGCAAAAAATAAATCTTTATCTGAAAACTCACGGCCGCGTGCGAATTGTGCGGCCATGTTAATCCCTGAATTGGCAGCTGCTGTGGAGCCGGAGAAAAGTAAGCTTTTACCAGCTGTTTATTAAAAAATTCCCAACTCATCTTTATGCTGCATAACATCTTCTACAGCGATTTTGACTTTGTTGAATTTTTCTCCTTTAGTTAATTCATTCCATTTTTCAAAAGTTATGCTAGAAACATTAATATCAACTACATCTCCAGGATGTGCTGGCCCCCAAGAAATAATTTTTTTTGAGTGACAATCAGGACAAAATTTTTTCCCAATTTCATAATTGTATTCTTTACTATATTGATCACAGAATATACCAAATATTTTATGAAGAACCCCTACCCTACTCAAATCACTGAGGTTAAAACCTTTCAAAATCAAGTCTACTATTTCACCAATTTCGATAAATTCCTTAGATTCCAGTGCAAGAAAATATTTTAAATTTCCATTATCGTCACGTAGTAAAAATTCTCCATATGGAAATCCTGGCAAAACATAATTTTTAAAATTATTACCACACATTTTACACTCATATTTATTTGTAGATAATTTCATAGCTCAACTTTCACCTTATTTTTACTCAAAACATTTTTTTCTAAATCTAAAAAAATCGAATCATCAATAGGAACAATAATTTTTGGAAATAATAATAATTCAAAATTTTTAAACACAGCCAAATTAGCTCCATCTCCCCTTTCTGATTTAAATCAGCGCGTGGCCAAAAATCAGGATCAGACCTGTTATCTGATGTTAATACCTCTCCGTTTTCAAACGTGAAATACTGTATTGCGCGGATATTTCCCTGGTAAAAATAGTGGCCGACTACTAATATTTTTTATGGATGTTTTTTAATTAAAAATATTGAATAAATTATTGAGTTAAGATTGCCACCATGTCTTTTCTGGAAATTCATTATTTTTAAAACAACGAATTAGCGCCCATGAAGCTCTTCTTGCTTGTGCTTCAGATTCATCACCTTCAGATATTTTATCAAGAATAACATTGCCTGTTTTTTTGTCTATTCTTATTTCACCAAATTCTAAAGTTGTCTCAGCTGATCGATACCTGTAATAAACATATTGCTCATCTTCTTTATCTAATTTAATTACTTCAACTGCAATTGCCATTATGGTCTCCACGTTATTTCTGGTGATACAAATTCTTTAGGCATCCAAACCCGCCCTGTTGATACTGCCGCCTTATGTGCAGTAATATAATCAGTCTTATATAAAATATCTTTACTTAATTTATATAATTTTTTTAAAAACATTACATTAATTTTTACATTAAAAAATTTCAATCTATAGTTTATTCTGTATAAATACGTAATTTTATAGTACTATTTTCATCTATATATCCAATTTCATCTCTAACCCTAATAGACCTTTTATTTTTTTTAATACTATCGTCTATCCCGATAAATCTGTCTTCGCCAATAATACTTATTGTTTTAACCTTTTTTCCATTAACAAATATCTCAGCTTTACTTTTAGGCATTATTATTGAATTAGACGGTACAACATTACCCACAAATGCTATTTCTCCAGTCGATAATTTAAAATATTCAATTACAGTCATCTCAATAAATTGTGTCATCTGGTAAACCTCTTTTTTTGTATTTGCTCAAACCTTTCTATTTCTTCAACCTTAAGTTGCTCCAATAATCTTAAATCTGCTGGATTATCCAAACCAAGCATCCTTGAATGTCGAATCATAAAATCTTTAATGTGAACTTCTGCACCTTGAGATCCAAGCTTATCAACAATACCTAATCTTTTTTGGGTTCCATGCAAAAACTCTTCTATAAAATCAATAAATAAATTAATACTAAAATGATAAAGACTGTTATTGTTGATCCGGTTAGATGGACGTAGTTTAGATCGGTGTTAGAGGAAAATTTAATTTGTTTTATACCATTTAAAAAATTACCAACATCGTAACTATAGTTTATTTTTAATAAATCTTACATCTTTCATATGCTTGGATATACTTACAACACTAATTGCTATTGGAGTTATTTCAGGATTTTTAGATGGCAAAAAATGATTTAGCTTTGCCTCACCAATCAAGTTCTCCTTCACATCTAACAATAAAACTTGATCACCTGGAGACAGATATAAAGATTTATTTGAGTTAATCATTAATGTCCATGAATTAAATACAAATAAAATTTCCTCAATAGGTATTACTTGGTTTAACATTTTCTAACCTGCTTAATTGTTTTTGCCAATAATCTTTTTCTATTTTTAGTACTGAAATCTCATCAGGAGTCCAGGAAAGCATTGTTTTATGACGATACATAAAATCTCTCACATGCCATTTTCGAAATGCTGTTGTAGCCGCGCTCGTATCGGGATCTCCCCATAACTTTGACTGTGTACCATGCAAATACTCCTCCATTAAAGTTAACCTCTGTGGTCGATCACTTCTTACTAAGATAGAAATATTTCCAGGTCCTCCAGCAGATGCGTCTGCTCCTACCATTTCTAAAAATCTAAATTCATCTGTTCCAGGAACGGCGACTTGTAAATCTCTTCTAGAGGCCACTAAATCAACAAACTTTTTTGATGCCAGCGCTGTTTGCCTTGCCTCTTTATTAAATAGAGGATTTATATAAACTCTCTCACCTCTCTTCAAAGCCGTAACCCCAAAGGCACCACCCATTTTACCAGCATAAGCAGAAAAAACAACGGAAGCTAACTGCCCTGCAGCGTGACCAGATTGAGTAGCATCGCCAGAAATTAAATCACCTCCAACGGAAAGAACTCCATCTAAACGCTGTAAATTACGAGCTTTTGTATCACTAGAAAACATTACTCCTAATAACTCAAGTGGAATATCCGCAATGTCTGTTGCAAATAGCAATGATGAAGAAAGAGTATCTAACGGATGTAAAAGCGATGATGCAACGCTCACCATTCCTTCCCGCAGAGCAGAGCCAAAGCCACGGTCAAATCTCGCAACTGAGCCCATAATTCCAGGAGAATTAAGCTGCTTGTTATAAATACGAGTCAAGGCCGAACCATAAAATAGCAAAAACAACCCGACTTAGTTAAACAAATTTAAGTTCGATTTTTTTCTAAAAATTCTAAAAGAATCCAAAACTTGATCTTAAAATGTTCAATATTTAAAGATACTCCATAATGTTTCCTTACCGCTTCAATTAGTTCATCATCGTCTCCCGCAAATATATCGTAAAGTGTTGCCTCATCTGTTACAAAATATGGGATCTCATCTTTATTAAAAATACTTTCATAAAATTCTGTAGCGATAGCTATCCTTTTATCCATTTCAACAGTTGAAAATAATTTATATTTATCACTCATGGTTGAACCCTCTTCATATATTCTTCTAAATTTACCGCCTCAAACCTTTGCTCACCAATTGGTGTAAACCTACCTTTTTCAATTGAGTGTGCAACATTACGTGCCTTGATAGGACCAACTGAAATTATCTTGAACTCATTTCGCAATACAGTTATACGAATAAGCTTTCCATTAACCTGATTAATGATATTTACATGGCCAGTTCCATTATCATACAAAAATTGAGCTTTTTTGCTTTTCAATAATTTTCCTAAAAAATCCATATCAATTTTTCCAGCTAAACTTCCCATTCTAGAATCAATAAGCTGTTTTTCTACTCTCGGTGCAATATCAAACTTTATTTCTCTCAGCACAGCCCGCTCTAGCGCCCCACCCATTTTAACACCATAGGCGGAAAAAACTAACGAACTTAGCTGTCCTGCGGCGTGACCAGATTGAGTAGCATCACCAGAAATTAATCCCACTCCAACATCTCTAATTCCATCTAAACGTTGCAAGTTTCGGGTCTTAGCATCACTAGAAAACATTGTTCCCAATAACTCAAGTGGAATATCCGCAATGTCAGTTGCAAATAATAATGATGACGAAAGAGTATCTAACGGATGCAAAAACGATGACGCGACACTCGACATTCCTTCGCGCAAAGCCGCACCAAAACCACGGTCAAACCTCGCAACTGAACCCATAACTCCAGGAGAATTAAGCTGATTGTTATACATTCGAGTTATAGCCGAACCAAAACTCGAATCATTAGCCTGACATGGTTTAAACTTTAGGGACACTACCTAGCTGTAAAAGTTACAGAACCAGAATGCATTTTTTACTATTTGTTAAAAAACCTTTGATTTACAAACCTGATTTCAAAAAACTTTATGATGATTTACTCATCATTTATAATCCAAATATTTTTGATAAAAAACTAAGAGAAATTAACTAAACTGATATTTTTATGATTATTGATTATTGATTATTGATTATTGATTATTGATTATTGATTATTGATT
>CAYGUI010000011.1:14793-31359 GCA_964353115.1 uncultured Gammaproteobacteria bacterium | reverse complement strand
CGGAATCGAACCGGCGTCCACGGCTTTGCAGGCCGCTGCATAACCACTCTGCCACTCAGCCTATAAAAGCTTTAGCGATTAAAAAATCTGGAGCGGGAAACGAGGCTCGAACTCGCGACCTCAACCTTGGCAAGGTTGCGCTCTACCAACTGAGCTATTCCCGCTTGAATTACGCTCTATTTTACTTAACCGCGATTTTATGTCAAGAAATTTTCGCATTTATTTTTATATTTTTTTCTTAATTTACAACAATGTAGTATTTTGTTTCTTGCATACTCTTAATATCCCACGGACGCATGTAAACTAACGTTACTTCTGTTACATAAGATGCATTATTTGCGCCAGGAGCTAATCTAAAACCCCACTGCTCCTCTCCTGCTGCTCCAACTAAACCACCTTCTTTTTTCGGTGCAACATAATCATGCTTCGTTAAGTACAAAAGATTGCGATCATAATCTTTTATATACCACTTATAACCTGTTGATGGATTAGATTTAATTTTTATTAAAAAATTTGGTTTTGAATTAGTAGCTTGAACAATATTATTATTTTCAGCAAATAAAAAATTTATATTGAAAGCAAAACATATGAATAAAAACGTTTTTATTAAAAATTTCATAATTATCTCCCTAATTATTATTTAATTTATAATTCAAAATGATTATAGGCAGCAATAAAATATTTTATCACTGAAGAAACTGATAAAATTGCGGCTAAATAAATGCAAACAATTCCAAGTGTTAACCATATATCAGGACTTTCTAATCTTGCAGTAGTAAAAAATAAAAATGCAATCGCTGCCGCTTGCGCAAAAACCTTAAGTTTTCCAGCATAAGAAACTTTAACAACGGCTCTTTTATTAAGCTCTGCCATCCACTCGCGCAGACCAGAAATTGATAATTCACGAATAATCAAAATAATAACTGGTATTGTTATTACATTAGATGAAAATTTTTCTACCAATAAAATAAAAGCGACTGAAGTTAAAATTTTATCAGCGACCGGATCAATAAATGCTCCAAATTTACTAACACTGCCATAATATCGCGCCAAACGACCATCGATAAAATCAGTTAATGCTGCCATTATGAAAAACAGTGATATATATAAATTATTATGTTTTATTGGAAAATAGAAAAATAAAGCCAACGGAATAACAAGAAAAACTCGTAAAAGCGAATAGAAATTAGGAGATGTTAATAACTGCTTTTTTGTCATACCAAGTAAGCTAATCATGAAATTTTTTATATATCCTTTCTGCTATTGCGTGACTAATCCCTGGAACACTTTTTAACTCCTCAATTGTAGCATTTTTTATTTCGGTAAAGCCACCTAGCGAGTTTAATAGGTCTTGTCTGCGTTTTTTCCCAACACCCTCAATCTCCTCTAAAACTGATTTTATGCTTGATTTTGCCAGCTTAGAGCGATGATAACCAATAGCAAAGCGATGAGCCTCATCTCTAACCCGCTGTAATAAATGAAAAAGCTTTGAGTTGTTAGGAAGTAGTAATTCTTCTTTATTAATGCCCCAAAATAATTTATCAAACTGCGGCTTACGTCCCTCGCCTTTGGCAATTGATAAAGCAGTAATCTTTTCTGATAAATTTAATTGGTTCAAAACTTCTAGAGCTTGCTCAAGCTGACCTTTACCACCGTCTATTAATAATAAATCAGGCATTGGTAAATCTTTTATTTTTAAGCGTCGTGATATAACTTGACGCAAAGCTGCGTAATCATCACCTGGTGTAATATCTTTAACGGCAAATTTTCGATAATGATCTTTATGAGGACCATCTATATTAAAAACTACACAGCTACCAACAGTATCATGACCTTGCGTATGGCTAATATCAAAACATTCTATTCTATTAGGAACATCAGTAAGATTTAATAAATTCTTTAATTGTAAAAATTGATTATAGTAACGCGCACTTTCTGTTTTACTGATTATTAAATCCTCAAAGCTTTCAACTTCCCCTACATGCATTTGCTGTGCTTTGCGCAAATATTTTATTTTATCGCGATAATTTGCCGCTAATTCATATTTTTTCTCATCAGAAAATTTTTGCATTTGCTGAGAAAGCATATGAATCAATTCTTTATTTTTACCTCGCAAAAAATCAACCGCAAATTTAATATCGTGAGCATAGTCTTCTTTGCTAACCTTTCCAA
Source organism: uncultured Gammaproteobacteria bacterium (assembly GCA_964353115.1). Lineage (GTDB taxonomy): Bacteria > Pseudomonadota > Gammaproteobacteria > JAGOUU01 > JAGOUU01 > CAYGUI01. The sequence goes on along the minus strand of CAYGUI010000011.1, from coordinate 29,187 downwards.
CACACGGAGCTGTACAACGCTTTATTTGATACTGTAAACATGGACGCTTTCTACTTTTAAAAAAACTATCATTACATTGGCGAATTTGAAAAATTTTTTGTAAATAATATAAAGTTTCACGCGCAATACGTGGGGTGGTATAGGGACCAAAATATTTTTCATTATTAGAATTTTTTTCGCCTCTAAAAATTGAAATATAAGGAAAATTACCTTTTGATAAAGCAAGGTAAGGATAGCTTTTATCATCTCGTAGCAAAATATTAAATTTTGGATGATGCTCTTTTATTAGTTCACATTCGCGCAATAACGCTTCATGCTCATTGTTTGTCAGCTCAAATTTAATTTCAGCAATTTCTGAAACTAATAATTCGGTTTTACCACCAACATTTTTATTAAAATAACTTTGAACACGTTTTTTTAAATTTTTAGCTTTTCCAACGTATAATAAAACACCAGATTTATTATACATCTTATAAACGCCAGTTTTTTCGGGGATATTTTTAAGATCAGGAGATTTCGAGTTCATCTAGCAAACCATAACGCAAAGCAATATGGGTTAATTCAACATCACTATTAATTTTCAATTTTTCGAATATGCGATATCTATAGCTATTGATTGTTTTTGGACTTAGACATAATTTATCTGAAATTGCCAAAACTTTTTCGCCATTGATAATCATTAACATTACCTGCATTTCTCGCTCAGATAATAAATCTAATGGTGAAGAATCGGAGTCTGTTACATGCTTTAACGCTAATTGCTGTGCAACTTCTGGACAAATATAGCGTTTACCACGAAAAACCATTTTAATAGCATCAACCATTTCAGCTGGACTTGAGCCTTTAGTTAAGTATCCCATAGCTCCAGCTTGTAATACGCGTGATGGCACAGGCTCATCACCATAGACTGTTAATGCAATAACACGAATACTAGGATCGACTTTAGTTAAACGTCGTGTTGCTTCGAGACCGCCAATACCAGGCATTTTTACGTCCATAATTACAACATCAGGCTTTAATGCGCGAGCTTGCTTGAGAGCATCCTCACCACTTGAAACCTCTGCGATTACTTTAATGCCAGATTCTTCGCTTAAAAGACTTTTGATTCCATAACGCACGATATTTTCATCATCTACAATGATTACTTTAATCAAGATCCAACTCCCTCTGTATAAAAAATATAAGATAATGCATTATGGCAAATAATTTGGTGAGTCGTCAATTTGTGGCGGAGAGACTGGGATTCGAACCCAGGGTAGGTTGCCCTACAACGGTTTTCAAGACCGCCGCTTTCGACCACTCAGCCACCTCTCCGTTTCGTTACATGCATGATAATACATGAAAACTTTTATTTTGCAAAGAGGATTTTAAAAAATATCAATAAAAATGATATAATTAAAGACAACTTATTATGGAGGAAACATGAATAATTTTAATAATAACAATAGTAACGTACGTTATGTATCGGCAGAAGCTGCTGGATATAACTCAGTATTACGCAACACCTATATGTTGCTTGGCATGACCTTATTATTTAGCGCATTAACTGCTGGAATAAGTATTATGTTAAATTTAAACCCAATAAGCCCATGGATCTTTTTAATCGGCGTCTTTGGCTTAAGTTTTTTTGTTAATGCTACTGCTGAAAGCGCAATGGGAATACTGGCAGTATTTTTATTTACTGGCTTTATTGGCATGTATACTGGCCCAATTTTGAATTTAATTATGAAAAGTGTACATAATGGCGGAAATATTATTATGACTGCTCTTGGCGGCACTGGAACTATATTTTTAGGATTATCTGGTTATACCTTAACAACTCGTAAAGATATGAGCAGCATGGGCAAATTTCTGATGATTGGCGGCATTATCGGCATGGTAATTTCAATCGGCGCTTTAATCTTCAAAATGCCAGCTATGCAATTAGTTGCTAGCAGTATTTTTATGATGTTTGCTTCCGGTATGATTATGTTTGAAACTAGCAATATTATTCATGGTGGCGAAACAAATTATATTCGTGCAACTGTAAGTCTTTATATGTCTATTTATAATTTATTTATGTCGCTATTAAATATTTTATTAGCGTTTAGAGATGAGTAAAACCCCCGACGCTAGCGCGTCTGCCCCCTTTACAAAAGGGGGCAATATCAAACACGAGATAATCAAAACCCTAAAAGATTTCCATACTGAATTTGGAATTTTTCCAACGCAACGCGTGTTATTAAAAAAATTACAAGAAAAAAATATAAATATAAACTCTATAGAATTAGTAAAACTATTTGGTCAAGCACCAATTAATGAAATTGCAAAACTTGCTGGCCTTCCCAATCCCAAAAAGTGTGATAAGTTTTAAAAAATCGTCTCCATATCAAGACCTTCATTATGCAAAATTTCTCTAAGCCGAATAAGAGCTTCAACCTGAATTTGTCGCACACGCTCACGCGTTAAACCAATAGCAGCCCCAACATCTTCAAGAGTAGCAATTTCATGACCCTGCAAGCCGAAACGACGCACTACAACTTCACGGTGTTTAGCTCCAAGCTGATTGAGCCATTTATTAATATTTTCACGTAAATTATCATCTTGTAAAATGTCTATCGGATTACCACCAAAGTCATCAGACAAAACATCTACTAATGATTTTTCTGATCCGTCACCAACCGGTATATCAATAGATGTAACTCTATCGTGTAAACTAAACATCCTTTCAACATCTTCAACCGGCTTATTCAAATAATTTGCAACTTCTTCTATAGTTGGATCATGATCTAATACATTTGACAATTCACGCGCTGCGCGTAAATAGACATTTAATTCTTTAATAATATGAATAGGCAAACGAATAGTCCGCGTCTGATTCATAATCGCACGCTCTATAGTTTGACGAATCCACCATGTCGCATAGGTAGAAAATCTAAAGCCGCGCTCAGGATCAAATTTTTCAACTGCACGAATAAGACCAAGGTTACCCTCTTCAATTAAATCCAATAATGCTAAACCACGATTAATATAACGACGCGCAATTTTAACTACTAGCCGCAAATTAGATTCAATCATTTTATTTTTAGCTGCAACTTCACCTTTTAATGCAAGCCTTGCATACTTAACTTCTTCATCTGCTGATAATAATGCCGAAAATCCTATTTCGCTGAGATATAAATATGTTGCATCTAAATTCTTATCACTTGGTTCACTGTGACTGCTAACATTTTCTTTTTGTAAGCGCTCCTTGCTCATTGTCCCTCTTTATCGTAAAAATTTTAACGGATCAACCGGCTCTCCTTTATGCCTAACTTCAAAATATAAGCCTGGCTTCTTATTTCTAATATATCCCATTTCAGCAATTTTTTGTCCATTCTTTACAAAATCACCCTCTTGAACATAAATTTTACTGTTATTGGCATATGCAGTTATATAGCTATCACTATGCTTTAATATTATCAAGCGGCCATAACCACGCAATCCATCGCCGCTATAAACTACTTTACCAGAATTAGCAGCTTTAATCGGCATACCGAATTTACCATTGATATACAAACCCTTTTGCCAGCTATGCTCTGGTTTATTTACGTTAGTGTGAAGAATAGTTGGCCAATGCGCCGTAAACCTACCCATTTGTTTTATTGTATTTTTTCTAGCTATTTTTTTAGTACTTTTTCTATTTATTCTTTTAACGATTTTTTTATTTTTAGGCTTATTACGAGAATAGATATAAATTTTTTGCCCTACACGTAAATTTTTGTTAAAGCTTAATTTATTGTAGTCAGCTAGTTTATTTGGATTTACTGTAAAACGACGAGCAATACTATATAAAGTATCTCCCTTGTGAACTTTATAGTAGTACCCTGATTTTTCTTTGGCATAAACAGAACTGCAAATAAGAATGCTAGAAATAAATGTTAGTAAAAATCCTTTTCGACTCATCCATGCGTTAGTTTAAATAATCCTGCCATAATTATAGCAATAATAACGGTTGACCATCCAAGCAAATTAATACGCTTTTCTAAAACTTCTGCTATTTTTAGTCCAAATTTTTTGATCATACCGCCTACCAATAAAAATCTTCCTCCTCGTCCAAGTATTGAGGCCAAAATAAAAGGTATTATTGGCATTTGCATGCTACCGGCACTTATAGTAAATAGCTTATAAGGAATAGGAGAAAACCCAGCCAATAAAACAGCCCAAGTCCCATAATGACTAAACCACGCAACTATATGCTGATATTGCGCTTCATAATGAAAGTAATTAATTAATGGCAACGCTAAAGTTTTATACGCCATAAATCCAATAAAATAACCAAAGATTCCACCAATTACAGAAGTAACTGTGGTTAATAAGGCAAAATACATAGCCCTATTTGGATTAGCCAAAGACATTGGGATCATCATAATGTCTGGTGGCAATGGAAAAAAAGATGATTCAGCAAAACTTAATGCTGCTAAATAATATGGCGCCTGTTTTAAGGCAGCCCACTTTAGCATTTTTGCATAAATTTTGTTAAACATTATTTATTCATCCATTCAGCTATTTTTGGCAACACTGAATGTTTGGTCATGTCTGCACGTAACGGTGTTATTGATACTTTACGATTACTAATAGCATAAAAATCTGTGCCCACACCAGCATCTTGAGCTATTCCTGAATCCCCAACCCAATAAATAGTTTTACCGCGCGGATCTTCTGTCTTAACCATAGATTCAGACTTATGCCTAAAACCACTACGAGTAACCTCAAAGCCTTTTAATTCTTCATATGGTAAATCGGGAACGTTGATATTAAGCACTAAATCAGTACCTAATGGTTCATTAATAATTTTCTGCACCAACTCTTTTGCAACGCGTCCAGCAGTTTCGTAATAATCACGCGTTTTTCCAGCTAAAGAAAATGCCAGCGCCGGTAAGCCTAAGTAACGCCCTTCCATCGCAGCAGCTACTGTACCGGAATAAATAATGTCATCGCCTAAGTTTTCACCATCATTAATTCCAGACACCACCATATCAAACTCACAATCTAATAAACCAGTTAAGGCCAAGTGAACGCAATCAGCCGGGGATCCATTGATAACTGAAATATAACCATTTTCTAACTCTTGAATGCGCAATGGCGTTGTAACACTTAAAGAGCTACTCGCAGCACTTCGATTTCTATCTGGTGCAACTACAGTTATTTCAGCTATTTCACGTAAAGATTCTGCTAATACCTTTATTCCAGGCGCATAAACGCCATCATCATTTGAAATTAAAATTTTAATCATAATTATTTAATCCGCTTGCAAATACACTTCACCTGGTTTAATCATAGCAAAATTTTCTCTTGCCTCTTCTTCGATTACTTCAATACTACTTTTAAGGTTGTTAATTCTAGTTAGTTTTGCATTATTTTCAAGCTCTAATATTTTATTGCGTGCAACTTTATTATTTAGCTCTTTTTTTAATACAGAATAATGGGGATACCCAGATCCAAAATTCCATAGTTGAACCTGGGCTGTTAATGTGAAAATTAAAAATATAAAAAATAGAATTTTTTCTAATGTTAATTCCATAATACTGGATTCCCGCGCTTCTTCCGTCATTCCCGCGAAGGCGGGAACCCAGAAAATTAAATATATTTTTCAAAAACCTTATTCCCAGCAAAAACAGCACGATCTCCCAACTCCTGCTCGATACGTAATAACTGATTATATTTCGCCATACGATCAGAGCGGCACAACGAACCAGTTTTAATTTGGCCTGCATTAGTTGCAACCGCCAAATCAGCAATAGTTGCATCTTCTGTTTCACCTGAGCGATGCGATATCACCGTATTATAACCCGCATCTTGCGCCATCTTTATGGCTTCTAAGGTTTCAGTAAGTGTTCCTATTTGGTTCGGCTTGATCAAAATAGCATTAGCAATATTTTCTTTAATGCCGCGCGCTAAAATTTCAGTATTAGTTACAAATAAATCATCACCAACTAATTGAATTTTATCTCCTAAACGCGAAGTCAATTCTTGCCAACCCAGCCAATCATCTTCAGCCATACCATCTTCAATACTAATTATAGGATAGTTATCCACTAATTTTTCAAGATAAGCTGCAAACTCCTTATAATCTAAAACTTTATTTTCCGAGTAAAGATTATATTTGCCGTCTTTATATAACTCAGAACTTGCAACATCAAGACCTAAATAAATATCTTTCCCAGCTTTAAAGCCAGCCTCTTCTATCGCTAATAAAATTAACTCAAGAGCCTCTTCATTACTTGATAAATCAGGAGCAAAACCACCTTCATCACCAACGGCAGTGTTTAATTTTTTATTACGCAAAACTTTTTTCAAAGTGTGGAAAATTTCACAACCCATACGCAGACTTTCACTAAAAGTTTTAGCCCCAATAGGTATAATCATAAATTCTTGAATATCAACAGCGTTATCCGCATGCGCTCCGCCGTTAATAATATTCATCATTGGTAGCGGTAGTAAAGTTGCTTCGTTATTACCCAAATATTTATAAAAAGATTTTTTCTGCGAATTTGCTGCAGCTTTAGCAACCGCAAGAGAAACCGCCAAAATTGCATTAGCACCTAAATTAGATTTATTATCAGTACCATCTAATGCTATTAATTCTTGATCAACTATATTTTGCTGACTTGCATCAAGACCGATAATCTTTTCAGCAATTTTATTGATATTTTTTACAGCGTTTAGCACGCCTTTACCTAGAAAACGTCCTTTATCGTTATCGCGTAATTCAACAGCTTCACGTGTACCAGTTGATGCACCAGAAGGACTTGCCGCACGCCCCATACTACCATCTTCTAAATAAACATCTGCTTCAACTGTTGGATTACCGCGTGAATCAATTATTTCACGTCCGATAATTTTTTGTATTTTACTCATTTATTGTCTCCACTTCGTCATTTACCTTTGATACCGTCATTCCCGCGATACCGTCATTCCCGCGATACCGTCATTCCCGCGATACCGTCATTCCCGCGTAGGCGGGAATCCAGAAATTATAAAACTAGATCCCGCCTACGCGGGAATGACGGCTATGATGATATAGCCGCCTTAACAAAACTAATGAACAATGGATGTCCAACATGCGGATCAGATTTAAATTCCGGATGAAATTGACATGCTAAAAACCATGGATGATTATCAAGCTCAACTATTTCCACTAAATTTCCATCTTCAGAGCGACCTGAAATTTTAAGACCAGCCTGCTCTAGCATCAATACAAAGCTATTATTAACTTCATAACGATGGCGATGACGTTCACTAATTTGCTTTACACCATAACTTTCATAAGCTTTACTATCTTTTTCCAAATTACATTTTTGTGCACCCAATCTCATAGTGCCGCCCAAATTACCATCAGCGCTACGCCTTTCAATATTTCCGTTAGTAGAAGTCCACTCAGTTACCAATCCCACAACAGGATGTTTAGTTTCTTTGTTTATTTCAGTGCTATTCGCATCAACCAAATTTACAACATTACGTGCAAACTCAATAATCGCTAGCTGCATACCAAGACAGATTCCAAAAAATGGAATATTATTTTCACGCGCATATTTTATTGCTAAAATTTTTCCTTCCACGCCACGTGAACCAAAACCACCAGGAACTAAAATAGCATCATTATTTTTTAATAACTCGACGCCTTCTGCTTCCAGTTTTTCAGAATCAATATAATTAATATTAACTTTAGAATTTAATTTCATCCCAGCATGTAATAACGCTTCGTTAATAGATTTATAAGCATCGGCAAGCTCTATATATTTACCAACTACTGCAATATTTACTTCGCCATCAAGATTTTCCACAGTTGAAACAACTTTTTCCCATGGTGCTAATTTTGCACCCCAAGCATTAATATTAAATTTTTCCAATACAAAATCATCTAATTTTTGCTCGTGTAATATCAAAGGAATTTTATAAATCGTATTAACATTTGGCGCTGAAATTACCGCACGTGGCTCAACATTAGTAAATAATGCTATTTTTTTACGCTCATCTTCTGGTAATTCTTTATCACTACGACAAACTAAAATATCTGGCTGAATACCAATTGAACGTAATTCTTTTACCGAATGCTGAGTTGGCTTGGTTTTTAATTCACCGCTACAAGTTAAATAAGGCACTAAGGTTAAATGCATAAATAATGCATTTTCGCTCCCTAACTCTACGCCAAGCTGCCTAATAGCTTCTAAAAATGGTAAAGATTCAATATCACCAACAGTACCGCCAACTTCAATTAATGCAATATCAAAACCCTTACCGCAAGCTAAAATTCGCTCTTTAATATTATCAGTAATATGCGGTATTACTTGTATTGTTGCACCTAAATATTCACCTTTGCGCTCTTTGGCAATAACATCATTGTAAACACGACCTGAGGTAAAATTATTTAACTTGGTCATATTAGTTGATAAAAAGCGCTCATAATGACCTAAATCTAAATCTGTTTCCGCACCATCATCAGTTACAAAAACTTCTCCATGTTGAAAAGGACTCATAGTGCCTGGATCAAGATTGATATATGGATCTAATTTTGCAATCGTAACTTTTAACTTACGACTCTCAAGCACAGAAGCCAATGAAGCTGCCGTAATACCTTTACCTAATGATGAAACTACTCCACCTGTTATAAATATAAATTTTGTCATATCAAATCACCCCCGTCGCCATCTTGTACCACTGGCATCATCTTCTAAAATAATATTGTTTTCTGTTAATTTATCGCGAATTTCATCGGCTAGCTGCCAATTTTTATCTTTTCTCGCAGCTACACGCTGTTGCAATAAACTGTCCACTTCTTCGTTAGATAATCCAGAATCATGATAAGAATTTTTAAAATATTCTTCTGGATCATATTGTAAAAGACCTAAAATACTAGCTAAATAATATAAAGTATTAGCTAAAATACTAGACTTTGTTTTATTTATTTCATGAGCAAGCTCAAATAATACAGCAAAAGCCTCTGGTGTATTAAAATCGTCATCCATTGCTTGTTCAAACTTATCGATAAAACTCTGCTCTAGCTCGCTATCATCGCTAAAATCAATATCAAAGTCACGAAGTGAAATATATAAAGTATTTAAACTTTCCTGGGCTTTTTTAATATTGCTTTCACTATAATTTACTTCACTACGATAGTGATACGAACTTAAGAAAAACCGCAAAACCTCACTATCAAATATTTTTACAGCATCGCGAATTGATAAAAAATTACCTAAAGATTTAGACATTTTTTCATCTTTTATATTTAAAAATCCAGCATGCATCCAAAAATTAACAAAAGGTTTATTCGTCACAGCTTCAGTTTGTGCTATTTCATTTTCATGGTGTGGAAAGCGTAAATCAAAACCTCCACCATGAATATCGATGCTATCGCCCAATAAATCACGCGCCATAGCCGAGCACTCAATATGCCAACCTGGACGCCCAGCTCCCCATGGTGAATCCCACGCTGGCTCGCCTTCTTTCGCTAACTTCCACAATACAAAGTCATGCGGGTTATTTTTAGCATCATTTTCTTCAACTCTAATGCCAACTTGTAAACTATCTAATTTTTGTCCTGATAATTTGCCATAATCGGCAAAGCTTTCTACCGAATAAAAAACATCACCATTTTTACCAACATAAGCGCTATTTTTTACGATTAGATCAGCAATCATTGACACTATATTTTCAATATTATCAGTAGCTTTTGGCTCACAACTTGGATCAGCAATAAATAATTGACTCAAATCTTCGTGCATATAATCAATATTTTCTGCCGTTAATTTTGATATTTCTATCTGTTTTTCATTAGCACGCTTGATTATTTTGTCATCAATATCAGTAATATTACGCACATAATTTACGTCATAGCCTTTATAACTTAAGTAACGATAAATAATATCAAAAGCAACTTGCGTACGTGCATGTCCCAAGTGACACAAATCATAAACGGTCATGCCACAAACATACATTTTTACTTTGTTGTCTTCTAATGGCTTAAACTCGCGTTTTTGCTTTGTTAAGCTATCATAAATAATCATAAATTTTCTGCTTGCTCCAAGCGCTGTAATATTTTTTCTTTACCAATTAATTCAGTTAACAATAACATTTCAGGGCCATAATTTTGCCCAGTAATGGCAATTCTAAGTGGCATAAACAATGCCTTCCCTTTAATATTTAAACTACTTTTTAAATGATTTACTAATTCTTGATAATCAAAATTATCATTCATAAATTCTCGCGCAGTCTTGAAAAAATTATCTGGCGCTTCACGTAAAACATCTTTACCTTCATCGCTGTAAGTTAATTTTTCTGCTTTAATTAATTCAGCATAGTGACGCGCAAACTGTGGAAATTCGACATTAGCACGAACAGCACTGATAAATTTGTATTTAATATCATCAGCAATCAAATCACTAACATCACTCTTAATCCACTGCCAAAATTCATCATCAGATAAATTTATCACTGCTTGTTTTTGCCAATATTCAAGCTGCGCTTCATCAAAGCGTGAAGGCGACGTTGAAAAGCTTTCAAGGCTAAGATTTTGCGCTAACTGATGTAAATTAGCAAAACCAATTTCTTGCTTAAAGCTATGCCCAACGCGCGCCAAGTAATTAACTACCGCTAATGGCAAAAAGCCTTGCTCTTTTAAATCTGCGGCGCTTAATGATCCTAAGCGTTTAGAAAATTTACCGCCATCATGATTCACAATCAATGACATGTGACCATAACGTGGCTCTTTTAATCCAAAAGCTTGTAAAATTAATAGCTGACGTGGTGTATTGGTTAGATGGTCTTCACCGCGCAATACCAAGTCAACACCCATTGATGAATCATCTAAAATACTACAAAACATAAATGATGAAGATCCATCAGCACGACGGATAATAAAGTCACCAATATCATTCGAAGAAAATTTTTGCTCACCTTTAATAGCATCATCGAACATGATTACTACATCTTGTGGCACAGCAAAGCGTAATGAAGGTGTCTCACCTGCCGCAATGCGCGAAGCTACCTCTTCTTGCGATAATTCCTTGCAAGTTCCAGCATATCTTGGCGGTAAACCTTGAGAGAGTTGTAATTTACGATTTAATTTTAATTTTTCATCTGAGCAAAAGCATGGGTAAGCTTGATTATTAGTTATCAACTTATCATAATAGCTATTATAAATTTCTGCGCGCTCAGATTGCTTATACGGACCATCAGTCCAATTTAGACCCAACCACTCTAAATCAGTATAAATTTGCTCAGTAAAGGCTGGATTAGAGCGTGATTTATCTGTATCTTCAATGCGAAGCAGAAAATCACTGTTATTCTTTTTAGAAACAAGATAGTTAAATAGTGCAGCCCGAATATTGCCAAAATGCATTTCTCCAGTCGGACTTGGTGCGAACCGGGTTTTCATAATCATATAGTGGATAGCTTGTGAAATTTTCTATATTTTACACCATTGCCACTATAATTTGTAGATGAAAACCCGGGCTATTATTTAAGCATCTACACAAGTAGTTCCGTTACATGAGCAGTCAGTAGGAGTTTCCGTACCTAATACCACAGAAAATCCATCGCCAGTTGTGCAAGTCTCGGCAACATTAGGGGCCTGCGAAGCTATTACATCACACGACTGAAAAGCATTACTATTTATAGTACAAATAGTATTTGCAAAACTTCCGCCAGTAACCGCATTACAAGCATCCAAACAAGTGACAGTACTACCGCCCATAGAAACCAAGGCACCACAGCTAGTTACACCAATTAAAAATAAAGCTACGATCCCAATTTTTACTAAATTTTTCATAGTCTTTCCCTCTTTCAAAAAAAATTCACTTACTTTTTAATATTAGTAAAAAGTATTAAATTTACAAGTCTAGCTAATAATGTTAAATTTAAGCATGCAAACTCAAATTAATGATATTGATAGTCAATATTACGAAATACCAGAATTAAACTTTTATGGAAAAGCATACGTTTTGGCCATTGGATTAGCCCGCCTGCAAGCAATCTATTTCCCCTTCTTAATGCTCACTATGGCTGCTGTTGATTTATTTGAACTTATTAATATTATTAAAAAATGTTGGCTTCATAATGATTTTAAAGCACGTCCGATATTGATTTACGGTGTCAAATTTTTATGTAATCTAACTGGGGGAATGCTGTTACTTATAACTCACAATATTAATTTCTTATATATTCCAGTAGCTGCTGCAGCTATTGAATCTTTATATTCACTTGGAAAAATGATCACAAATATTGCAAGAATTCGTGAGATAAGCAAGCATCCACGCCCTTCTGATTTGAAAAACTATAAAGAGCACCTGCAGTATAAAATATTTATTGATGCTGGAAAATTTGTTTTTTACTCATGCACCGCCGCTGCAATAGTTTGTGCATATTTAATTTTAGGGCACTTTACTTTAGGAGCGATATTTTTTGCAGCCCCCGCTGCAATAGCAACAGTATATTACTTAACCAGCGGGGCAGCTAAATCTATTAATTTTTGGCGCCTAAAAAGACCAATCTTAAAACCCACTTCAGTTGATATTTCGCCATCAACAACTGAAAATGGGCCAAGACCATTAACTAATAGCTTTAGCCTCTCAAATCACTCTATAGAAACACACGTACCAACCTCATTACACACACATGAGGAATCATCTCCTAAAACTTGGGCGCCAATGACGACTGGAGGATCAGCAAGCGGAGACATCGGACTAGGCGCAGAATTACCAGAATTAAAATAACATAAGCCATTTAATGCAGTAAAAGCTGCTGAACAATTAGCATAATCTTCACTAGTCTCTAAAAGACTGCAATTAAAAAATCCCTCTCCTTCAACATATTCCCCGCCCAAATTTTCACATATACTTACGCAAGTAGTATCTCCACTACCGCCACCACTATCACTCACGCACCCAATAATAAATAAGTAAGTCGCTAAGATCCCACAAAAAATTAGTATTTTCTTCATTAAGTTTATTCCTTGTAAATTAAGAAAGACACAATTAAATAATAGTTAAAACTTTTAATATTACAACTTAACCTATTAACTAACATATAAGTCATTATTATTTATATTAATAATGATTTTTCCAGGCAATGGATTTGATACTAATTTTCTCCATTTTCCACTAGTATCTTTAAAGAAAAAATAAATTCCCAAGGATTCTTTATCTATTTTTTCTTTTGGAATATTAAAAATTTTAGTACTATTTGGACTAATAATTTCATGAATTAAATATTTTTCGGCCATTAAGTCTTCATAAAGCTCATCGTAGCTTTGATTTACAAAATCTGTTTTGCTAACAGATTTAACCATCATATGAACAACTCCACCATTATTAGAATTAACAGCGGCAATTACTGTAAATTTAATTTTTGACTTAAATAGAGAAATATTTTCTATACTTGAACAGCTAGATAATAAAAACAAAAAAAACGATACGACAACTACTTTAAACTTCATGAATTTTATTTTTTATCCTGTCTAATATATAAAAATAATTTACCAAGATACACAAATGGCGTTGAAATAAATAAAAATAAAAAGGCTTTAAATTTTACCGACCTTGAAGCAGCTCCAAATAAAACATTTTTAGCAGCTCCCCATGCCAAAATTAAAAATTTAATACGCATTTCTAATTTTTCTGAAAAATTTTTCTGATTTTCGTTATCCATAAAATAATACTAGCACAAGTTATGGACTTGAATAAAAAAAGACTCAAGAAAAACCTGTGGATTAATATTTCCCGTACTCAAATTTTTTAACTCTTCTGATAAATATTTGAGCGAATTACTTAAATTATTACGCTTAGTAATTTCAAATAAAGAAATTATAATATTTTGCCACTCTTCTGACTTTTTATTATAATCACTTAATGCTGCAAAATTTTCTAAGCAATAATCTTTATTGAAAAAGCTCTCTAAATTTTTATCACTACCTGCAAGATTATTAGAAGCTAATAATTTTTGACAACGACTTAATATAGTTGGCAATAATTTTAAATGATTATTAGTTGCTAAAATAAAATACACTCCCACTGGCGGCTCTTCAAGACTTTTTAATAAAGCATTACTAGCTGCTAAAGTCATTTTTTCGGCATAATGTATTAAAACAACCTTGCCATGCTTTCCGTGCTGCGAGGTAAAAATGAATTCTTCTATCTTTCTAATTTCATCAATACCAATCGTATTTTTTTCAGGAGTTATCTCGTAAAAATCCGGATTATTATCGAGGTTTTTTAGAATTTTTTGCGCAAGATCTATGCTGGATTCCCGCCTGCGCGGGAATGACGAGCAATGATTTTCTGAATTCTCGCGCACTTCGTCATTCTCGCGCACTTCGTCATTCCCGCGCACTTCGTCATTCCCGCGCACTTCGTCATTCCCGCGCACTTCGTCATTCCC
>CAYGUI010000011.1:0-14693 GCA_964353115.1 uncultured Gammaproteobacteria bacterium | reverse complement strand
GCGCAGGCGGGAATCCACTATCCAAGCGTGGTGCATAATTGTGGGTAATGTTTAAATAAAACTTTCTGAACCTGCTCTTGAACTTCTGTTAAATCACAAGAAGCATCGATTAACTCAATATTTTTATTATTCTCAACTTCTTCTAAATATACTTTTCGAATACGCTCAAAAAAATCAATTTGCTCTTGCTCAAATCTATCAAGCTCACCACGCGCTTTTGCACGCTCAAGCCCTAACTTCGGTTCAAGATCTAAATATAAATATAAATCTGGCTTAAAGTTTTTAATTACTAAATTATGGATTTTGTGAATATAATCTTTATCAAGTCCACGTCCGCCACCTTGATACGCCAAAGTTGATAAAAAGTGTCTGTCCCCAATTACCCATTGATCATTATCTAATGCTGGCTTAATAATTTTTTCAATAATTTCTAATCTATTAGCTGTTAATAATAACAGTTCGGTGTCAGGTAATAACTTGCTATTAGGATCCTTTAAAATACTTCTAATTTTGGCACCAAAATCTCCGCTACCTGGCTCATGCACTGCAACAAAATCTGTTTTCGATTCATTAAAAATATTTTTAATAAAATCAATAACCGTACTTTTCCCAGCCCCTTCTAATCCTTCAATTACTATAAATTTGCTTTGCTTCATACTGATTGCTACACTCAAATTATGAACAATAAACGCTTATTCTTTGCCATTTTTCCACCACCTGTCATTCTACAGAATATTAACGATATTATAACCCAACTAAAACTTCCAGAGAATTGTCATGCGCTAAAATCTGAAAAAGCGCATATTACAATATTGTTTATTGGTGAAGTTCCAGAAAATACTTGGCCAGAATTAATTGATATTCATACAACAACTTCTTTTCCAAAATTTCATCTAAATATAAATAAAATTAGATACTTACATGATCGGGAGATGTTATGGTTTTACACTGATAGCATTCCAGAACAACTGACTAATTTAGTTTATTTTACAATCAATGAAAGTAAAAACTTAGAGCATGATTTTGTAAAAAAATATCCTTTTATTCCACATATCACTATTGCAAAAAGATTAGAAGATTACAAAATACCTGATATAAAAATTAATCTTCACTGGGAAGTTATTGACTATGCATTAGTTGAATCAACTACTGGAGAAGATGGTCATCATAAATATAAAATTTTACAAAAATTTACCCTGAAATAAATTCTTCCAACATCATCTCAGTAACTGGGCCTTGATAAATTTTGGCAATATTTCCTTGTTTATCAATAATAACAGTTGTTGGATACATGCTAGGAGAATCAATATTTAATTTAAGTGAAGGATCAGAGCGCGTTACTGGGTAATTAATTCCCAATTTAAAAATTAATTTATTTAAAGCCTTTGATGAGTATGGCTCAAGGTTAACTCCCAACACTGCCACTTCATCTTTATGATCACTCTGAAATTCCGCTAATTCTGGAATCTCTTTCATACACGGCGGACACCAACTTGCCCAATAATTTACAATTATGTATTTACCTTTTTGTTTTTTAAATAAAAATTCTTGGCCATAATTATCGTATATTTTTGGACCTTTATTGTCTGATACTTTTTTGCTGCACGAAGATAAAGATAAAATTAGAAAAGATAAAAAGATGGGAATAAGTTTTTTCATTGGAATATTGTAGAGAAAATTTAGAGTAAAAAAAACCCCCTCCAGCTTATGATGAAAAACCCCTCTGTCGGCTGACGCCGACATCTCCCCTTTACGAAAGGGGATAATATATATAACCCCCTTTTTTAAAGGGGGTCGGCGCGTCAGCGCCGGGGGGTTTTACTACACAACGCGTCAGCGCCGGGGGGTTTTACTACACAACGCGTCAGCGCCTGGAGTTTTACCCTAACAACATCTCATTCATTTTATTTAAAAAAGATGCCGGATCAGGAAGCTGACCACTTTCTGCTAATAAAGCTTGATCATAAAGAATACAAATCCAATCTTTGAATTTATTTTCATTTGATTCATCTTTTAAGCGAGAAACTAGCGGATGCTCGGGATTTAATTCAAAAATTGGCTTACTACCAGGATAAAACTGCCCTGCTGCTTGCATAATACGCTGCATTTGCAAACCCATTTCATTTTCATCAACAACAATACACGCCGGTGTTTTGCTTAAACGATTAGTTGTTCTAACTTCTTTAACTTTATCACCTAAAATATCTTTAGCTTTTTTAACAACATCTTCAAAAGTTTTCGCAACTTCTTGATGCTTCTCTTTATCTTCTTTATTCTCAAAAGCAGATAAATCTAAATTTCCTTTAGATACTGATTGGAACTTTTTATTTTTAAATTCCATCATGTTAGACATCAACCATTCATCAACACGATCACTTAACAACAACACTTCCAAGCCTTTTGAGCGTAAAGCTTCTAAATATGGGCTGTTTTTCGCTGCAGCAAAAGTTTCAGCTGCAACATAATAAATTTTATCCTGCCCATCTTTCATTCGAGAAATATACTCATCTAAAGTAACTGTTGGAATTTCCGCATCAGTATGAGTGGTTGAGAATAATAAAATTTCAGCTATTTTTTCACGATTTTCAAAATCTTCAGCTGGACCTTCTTTTAATACTTGTCCAAATTCTTGCCAAAATTTAGCGTATTTTTCTTTATCATCGCGAGCCATTGATGCTAAATGATTTAGTGCTTTTTTTGTTAGCGCAGATTTGATGTTATCAACAGTTTTATTGCTTTGTAGTATTTCGCGTGAAACATTAAGTGGTAAATCATTAGAATCGATTATACCGCGTACAAAACGCAAATAACTTGGCAAAAATTGTTCAACATCATCCATGATAAATACACGCTGTACATAAAGCTTTAAGCCGTATTTACTTTGTTGATTCCACATATCAAATGGCGCTTTTTGTGGAATATATAATAAACTTGTGTATTCAAGAGATCCTTCAACTCTATTATGCATATGAGCAAGCGGAGCTTGATAATCATTTGAAACTTCTTGATAAAACTGATTATATTCTTCTTCCGTAATATCTTTTTTAGCACGCATCCAAAGAGCAGTTGCGGTATTTATTTGTTCAAACTCTGCTTCTTTATTTTCTTCAGCTTCTTGTAGCATTAAAATTGGAAAAGCAATATGATTTGAATATTTAGTAATAATATTACGCAAACTCCAACCTTCTAAAAATTCAGATTCAGTTTCTTTTAAATACAAAGTAACTGTAGTACCAGCATTTTCTTTGTTAATTTCAGAAAGAGTATATTCGCCATCAGCTGAAGATTCCCAACAAACTCCTTGCTCAGCCGACAAATTAGCACGACGTGTTTCAACTATAACGCGCTCAGCAACTATAAATGATGAATAAAAACCAACTCCAAATTGACCAATTAAACGTGAATCTTGTGATTTATCACCAGATAATTTTTCTAAAAATTCTTTAGTACCAGATTTTGCGATAGTTCCCAAGTTACTAATAACTTCGTCACGACTCATCCCAATACCATTGTCGGCAATAGTAATTGTTTTATTTTCTTTATCGAAAGTTACATGAATTTTAAGCTCATCTTCTAATTTATAATCTTCAGGATCAGAAATCGCTTTAAAATTTAGTTTTTCTAGTGCATCGGAGCTATTTGATATTAACTCACGTAAAAAGATTTCTTTATTACTGTATAAAGAATGAATCATAAGGTTCAGAAGATCTTTTACTTCTGCCCCAAAAGATAAAGTTTCTGCTTTAGGCATAAAATTTCCCCGTATTGATAATGAAAACAATATGGGGAAGTATTTCAGTTTTTCAAGGTTTTTTATTACATATCATGATGACTACCGCCCCAACCAGTATCATGATGACCAGTATCATGATGATCATGACCACCCCAACCAACATGATGCTCCCCATGATGACCCCAGATAGAAACAGCTGATGAAAGCCAACCGCCAGTTGATGACGACGGTACATGGCTAGGCGGTGACGTATAATCAGGATCAAGATCCCTTCTATCCGTACTGTCTGGAGATTGATCTACACCAGTTTGATGCCAATACATCACCTGTGGTGAGTTTGACTGCCTGAATTTCTGAGGAGAGGCCGACTGCTTAGACAACTCTTTAAAACAGCTAGTAAAAAAAGAAATAACTGTACCAACTCCTAAACCAATACACGCAGCAGCAATACCTCCTACAGGACCAAATAAACAGCATCCAATTACAAATCCAATAATAGTTGAAGAGAAAATTACAGTATATATAAATGCTTTTATAAAACCCCCGCCCGGCTACGCCGGTCTGCCCCCTTTAAAAAAGGGGGATTATTTTAAAATAATTAATTATCGTATTGATTAGTATTTAACTGGAAATCCAGCTTGAACTCCTTCAGATGGTGGTGCTGAATAAGGTGGTGGCATTTGAGCTGCTGGTTTAGCTACAGGCACTCCAACAACATAACCAGTCTGCTGGACACTAGATGCCGCACTGCCTTCAGAAGTCCGAGGCTCTTCAGCTTTTTGCACAGCTTTTGAAATACACTTAGCAACAAGCCTAATTCCAGAAACTACAGCAACACCAGCTAAAACCCCAGCAGCAACAGCTAAACCATAACCAGAAATAGTTACAAGAGATAAAGCTATACTTGATGAAGTGACTAAACCGCCCGAAGTTAATCCAAATAAAGAACAAAGACCCGCAGCAAGATAATCGCCAAGAAAAAAGCCGACGACACCACCAGCAACACCGCCTAACCCTAATAAACTGCCACTAAAAAGATAATGAAAGCCTAAAACAACTCCTATTCCAAGCAAAATACCTGCCAGAATCCCCATGGGTCCTGCAACAAAAAATCCGGACAGACCTCCTATAAACATTGAAATAGATAACGTACCAGCAAGCCCCGCATATTTTTTGTTCTTATCACTCATAGGCTCAAAATAATTTGGATTTTTAGACATCGGCATAAATCTCCTTTTTTCTATAACTTCATTAGTATAGAAAATCCGTCTTGGATTGGCAATATAACTTGCTTTATGCGTTTATCAGTTGATAATCTTTTATTTAGTTCAAAAATTATTTTTTGTTTATTTTTTTGTGGATTTAGTACCGTTCCTTCTAACAGACTGTTGTCTAAAATTATAATTCCGTTTTGGCGAATTAGCGGTAATACTAGTTCAAAATATTCGGGATATTCGGCTTTTTGTGCGTCGATGAAGGCGAGATCAAAACCCCCAGACTCAGTTCCTGAGTCTACCCCCTTTACAAAAGGGGGTAATATGTCTAAAGCTTTACCCTGCAAGACCTTTATCTTATTACCATGCGGGCTTTGCGAAAAATATTTTTTAGCAAAATTGATAGATTCTTCATCAAATTCTAATGAAACCAACTCTCCATCAACTGGCAGCGCTTCGGCCATAGAAAGCGCGGTATAACCGGTGAACATCCCTACTTCCAATATTTTTTTGGCGCCAGAAAATTTAACTAAAATATTTAAAAGCTGACCAATCATTGGTCCAGACATCATCTGTGGCGCTTGCTGCGTTAGTTTAGTATTTTGATATAAATTTTTTAATATTTGTGACTCGCCATTGACATGATCATCACAATATTTTTGTAATTTTTCATCAACAGCTATAAATTTAGTCATGATAAATTAAATATAAACTTCACGTTTATCTAAGGCGCGAATAAGAGTTGCGCCATCAAGATATTCTAACTCACCACCAATTGGCACGCCTTGCGCAATACGTGATGTTGCTAGATTATTTTTTTTGCCCAATTGTGAAATAAAATGCGCTGTTGCTTCACCTTCAACTGTATAACTAGTTGCAATAATTAGCTCTGCAATATTTTCTGTTTTTAAACGATTAGCTAATAAATTTAAGCCTAATTCCTCTGGACCTATACCATCAAGTGGCGATAAGCGGCCTAAAAGAACGAAGTATAAACCATGAAATCCACCAGTTTCTTCAATCGCTAAAGCATCAAAAGGTGATTCAACAATACAAATACGAGTTCCATCTCGCCCAGGCTTTTTACAAATTTCACACAAATCACCATCACATAAAATACGACATTTATTACAATTTTTTACTGTATCAAGCGCATGTTGCAGATTTTGAATAAGCGCTTTAGCAGCTATTCGATCTTTATCTAACAAATACATACTCATACGCTGTGCCGAACGTGGGCCCACCCCCGGCAATTTTTGCAATGACTTATTTAAATTTTCTAGTGATTTGCTGAAATTATATGGCATAAAAAACGATTAATATTATTGACCGCCGCCCATCATAGCTGAGCTCATTGCATCACGAGCTGCAACTTCAGCTTTTTGTGTTGCATCATTAATAGCAGCCTTGATAGCTTCTTCTAATACAATATTGTCATGATTTTTAACAAAATCAGGGTTGATAGTAATACGCTTGGCATTTTTTAAACCATCCATATCAATTTTCACATCGCCACCAGCAGCACTACCAGTAACAACTATATTTTCTAATTTTTTTTGCGCTTCTTGTAAGTTTTTTTGCATTTCTTGCGCTTTTTTCATCAAATCTTCGTTCATTATTCACTTACCTCGTTTAATCTACCGTCAAAGTTTTCTAATATATTTTTAACATTAGGATCTTGATTAGCTTGATTTAATAACTCTTCCTGGCGCTGCTCTTTACTTCTCTTGGCGTATACCGCAACTGAGCATTCAGCATCAAAGTTATCAGCTATCAAAATATTGACCGATTTTACCTTATTCGCTGAAGTTTTGCTAATAGCAGAGCATATTCTTACTTCGGATTCTTTAGTCAATAAGGCTTGTAAATTTGGCTTTAAGCTAATATTCAAAATTCCGTCATTAAAGCTGAAATTACTGTTTTCTAATATTTGTTTGTCTAAAACTGATAATTGTAGGCGCTCGATAAAACGCTGCCATTTTGATAGATCTATTTTTTCTGAGCGAGCTTTGACTGGATTGGCTTCGCCTGGCTGCGCGTCCCCGCCTTCGCGGGAAACGTCAGTAGCGTGGCAATGACGGGACTCTTGCGCACGACTGGACTTTTCCTCGTCATTGCGAGGAGCGACAGCTACGTGGCAATCCAAATCCAGCATTTGCAGCATCACCATCTCAAACGCCATATGCGTACTTGGTGCGTATGGCAATTCGCGGCGTGCATTAGTGCATAATTGATAAAACTTTTCTATCAATTCAGGACTAATATTTTTAGCTAGATCTAACAAATCACCATGTACTAAAAACTCAGTTTTTTGATATAAAAATATATTATGTAACTCTTGCTGCAAATTTTTTAATAAAAAATCATAGTCAATATATTTTTCACGCAAATTATTTAATATTTTCAATAATTCTGCAGTATCCTTTTTACTTAAAATAGTCAAAATATTGATAATATCACTACGACCAATTACGCCGAGCATATTAATAATATCATCGTGTTTAATAAAATTATCATTACAAAAAGCAATCGCTTGGTCAGTAATACTTAGTGCATCACGCATACTGCCATTAGCGGCATTAGCAATTAATTCTAATGCCAAGCTGTCATAATCATAATTTTCTTGCTTTAGAATAGATTTTAAATATTCTAATATTTCACCACTGTCTAAATTACGCAAATTAAATTTAAGACAACGAGATAATATTGTTTCTGGAATTTTGTGTAGCTCAGTAGTTGCCAAAATGAACTTTACATATTCTGGTGGCTCTTCTAATGTTTTTAACAAAGCATTAAAACTATGCGTTGAGAGCATATGAACTTCATCTATTAGATAAATTTTAAAACGTCCTGATGTTGGCGCATAAACAATATTTTCTAGCATCTCACGGGTATCTTCTACCTTAGTGCGCGATGCAGCATCTATTTCTAATAAATCAGGAAAATTACCCTCTGTGATATCAATACAGTTTTGACATGTATTACACGGCGTTGAGCTAATTCCTTTTTGACAATTTAAAGCTTTCGCTATAATTCTTCCGACCGTTGTTTTACCAACACCACGCGTACCTGTAAATAAATAGGCATGATGTAAATTTTGCTTATCGATAGAATTAATTAAGGCTTGTAGAACATGTTGCTGACCGATAAGAGATGAAAAATCACGTGGCCGCCATTTTCGTGCTAGAGCAAGATATGACATAAAATTTATTTTGCTTTGAGATAAAAAGTAGCTGACTTCAGCCACACCACGGCACATGAAAAAACTGTCACCGTTGCTCCCTTCCGGGCCTGGCGGGGTTCACAATTATTCAATTGCGAGGGGACCAAAATCAGCTGAGATATTATTGCGTAAAATATATTTTTTTGCAAGTCGTTAAATTTTTGTCATAATTAGATTAAGCACGTCATTTTTGCAACTGCACGTCATTTTTGCAACTGCACGTCATTCCCGCAACCGCGCGTCATTCCCGCGTAGGCGGGAATCCAGAAAAATAGATTCCCGCCTACACGGGAATGACGAGAACAACAGATATGAACCAAAGGATTGGACGTTTCACATACATTGATAGCATTTTTGAACCATGCAAGTTGTCTTACGCAATATTAGCAGCAATGATTCTGCACTTTGCAGTTATCTATCTAGTTGGCGATAAAATAGCTTTAGCAAAAGAAAATTTTACTCCAAGCTTAGAAATTATTTTAGCAAGCAATCCTGCAGACAAAGCGCCAGATCAAGCAGACTACCTTGCTGATAAAGCCCAAGAAGGTGGCGGTGAGCATGATGAAAAAAATATACCACAAGAAGAAATGCAGGCAATGGCAGGAATGGGAATTCCTCTTGAAGTAAGTCAGAATAATCAACAAATAATCACCACCATCAGCCCCACTTCTGCAAGTGAAGTAGTTGTATCTAATGACGTAATGGAATTACCAGAAATTAATGATACAAAAGATTTAAGCGCTGCTGAGGCTGAAATGGCAAATTTAAGTGAAATAGTTGCTCGTCAGCGCGAAGCCTGGGCCAAACGCCCACGTCGTCGCCATATTTCGGCTGCTACTTTTGAGGCTCGTGATGCCAAATACCTTGAGATGTGGCGCCAACATATTGAAAAAATTGGTAATGAAAACTATCCACTAGAAGCCCGCGCCCTTAATTTAAGTGGTGAGCTACGAGTACTTGTCGCCATTAACGCTGATGGCAGCTTGCATGACGCCACAATTCGTCGCTCATCTGGATCACAAATTTTAGATGATGCAGCAATTAATATTGTAAAACTAGCCGCACCATTTGAACTTCTCACTGATGAGATGAAGCAAGATACTGATATTTTGGAGATTATCAGAACTTGGCAATTTACCAATGATGGATTAGTTACTGAATAGTAAATTACTTTGGTTTGTGCGCCCCATGAGCTGCTGCAGCATCTGCTGCTGAAGGAGCCTCATAACTATCTGTAGCTCTAACCATTGATGATGGGCGTACCATATTTTCAGAAAATAGCTCTATAAATAATGTTATTTTATCTGTATCAATCTTTAATTTTTCCAGATCAGGCATACCAATTTTATCAATAATAAACTTTAATAAATTAGAATCTCTCTCTAAAAAAATATTAAATATGCCTCTTCTTATACCGCCATCAACTTCTACCTCGTGCGTAAAAATATCTACTGGAATTTTTCTCAACTCATCAGGATGAAGATCATTTAATAATTCAATTAAAAAATCACAGTTAAGAGATGCCAAGCCACAAAAAAGGCCAGAGCTTACTAAATCTTTAATTTCTATATTTTTTATTAAAAAAAACCATTTCCTTCTATATATCAGTTCATCAAAAATAAAATGCAAATATTCATTATTAACTACTATTTTTAAAAACTTTCTTATTTCTTCCTCTCCACCATTAGATAAGAAATTTTTAACAATATCCATCCCAAGCTTGTACTGTAATAATATTTTTATTGTTAACAAATCATTTTCTTCATAAAAAAATGCTTCCACCGGCATTTTCTGAACTTTAATTACTCTGTCTGTAATAGTAAGTGTATTATTATAATTACTGAGCATGAAAAGGTTTAATAATAAACTATGATTGTCATGAAACAAATTTGATGAAAAAGTAAAATCTTTTTTATAAGGCTTATTAATATTTATACTCGGACTGCCATTCAAACCTTCTATTTTTTTATAAATACCTGGTGACAAAATTTGCTGTCTAGATGCAACAAAACTATCATATCTTCCATTTGCATTAAAAAATGTTTGCAAAAATAGATCAAATGAAATGCAAATTTGGCCATCTTTATGGAAGAAATCGCCATCAACACCATCTAAATAAACAATAAATTCATCGGCATTAGAGCAATTTAAAGCTGTTGACCATTGTGCGTTAAATCGAGTACATATAATATTAAAATCAGCTTCAGTTAATTCTTTAGTTATATTTAAAGATCCTCTACTTGTATTAATGAGATCAAATAATACTCTTTGAACATTTTTAATATCGGAAGTAAGAGCCTTTTTTAAAGCTGCTTCTATGCGCCCATAAAAACGTAAATTATCATTTAATACTTGACCAAAATTAGTATTTTTACTCTTATCGATTGCACCAGTGGCAACGGCATGAAAGTTAATGTGGGCAATAAAAAACTGTACTAATATTGAAAGGTTTCCTGCGAGTTGCTCTTTATTCACATAATGCATATCTTGTAAGGCAAATGCATTATCTCGCGAAAACCAAAAATCATCCGTCAAACCAGATGCAAGTAAAATATTATAAATTACTTCTTTTGTTTCTGAGTTTTCATCAATAAGATCTAATTTAATTAAAGAATCTAACGTAATTTTTTCACCAAAACTATTTGTAGTTACATCTACATCTTCTTTTAATTGAACATGCTTTTTAAATGCGTTATTTAATCGAGAAACTAAAACTGTAAAACTATCTTCAGTCCAATTAATCTCTGCAGATGCCGCAGAAGCAGCCGATGAAGAATATTGCTCAATGACATCTTCTATAATTTTTGTTTTTATAGATAATTCTTGTAATTTAAAATCAGGTGCTAGAAATTGATGCCTTAATCTCACACCAAAATCATTAAAAGCTCTAGCCGCTTCTTCTGTTCTAGCTGTATAGTATGGATTCATAACAGAAAAAGTTGCAAAATCATATGCTCTAACATTACCATGTGGTAACTGCCCAGGATCTCTATCACTTAACAGCATAGCAAATAAATTACTTTGCTCTCTCACTATCATATTTATATAATCATTAAAATAATGTTGTGTTATGGCAGATTGTACTTTTTCATCTTTAATTACTTCATTTAAAAGATTTATATACCTTCTAACCTGAGCAAGAATATTTTTACTTAGCTGTAATTCAGCATCACCGGAAGATTTTGTTAATAATAATTTAGTTATTTTATCTTTAAGTGCAATTTTAAGGTCATCCAATTGATTCAACAAAGAATCTTTAACCTCTTTATTCTGACTTAAAAATATTCCCTGGGCATTTAAAGTTTGGCAAGCATGATCTGTTCCTATGGTGTGACCATTAACTACTGGCATTGTTATGTGCAAATTATTATCAATAAGAACTAAGTTACGATAATTATTAGGAAAATTAGTAGAAGATAAATTAAACATATTACTGCGTGGACTGTTAGATAGATTACTATTTAACTATAAGTTAGCACTAATTACAAGTATTCTTTGACATATAAGGTGGGTTATTAGGACCTAGTGCCTGAATATAGATCAAATAACAGCTATAGCTAGGATCCATAGAAAATATGGTAGCCAATGTACCAAAATGTAGGATTGTAACATCACTAGTATTTACATTCATCGCTAAAATTATGCCATTAGCTCCACCAACTGGATAACCATAAGACATAGAAACTGTCTGACCTTCGATCTGAATAGTACTGCTGCTTAAGTTTTGATTACCATCAACAACAGATTGAGCGTGAGTAAGTCCCATAGTTGAATTTATTGCGCCTTCTATACCATCACGCATTGAACTTCTTGCTTCATTGGTTAAATCTGTAAAACGCGGAGCCGCAAATGCAGCTAAAATACCAATTATCGATATTGCTATTATTAATTCTACTAACGTAAAACCCTGTGTATTTTTTTTCATCGAATTTGTAATCATAATAATAAAAAAGTATAGTACAAAATATGATAAATATTAAAAAACTAAAATTACCATTTGTATTAATTATCGTTTTATTAGCCCCGTTATTAATCGGAAATTACGTACCCGTAAATATAAAATCCTTTTTTTACGCCATAAGTCTATCAATGAAAAATATATTGATATTTTTACTACCTTTCATTATTTTTAGTTTTATTTTTTCAAGCATGCTACGACTTAAAAATGGAGCAGCTTTATTTATTTTTTTACTAATTATTTGCGTTTTTATATCAAACTTTACTGCGATTATAACCGGATATTCATTTGGAAAAATAATACTAACCATATTCCCTTTAACCCCCGTAAAAGCAAAAATTACAACAACCTTATCACCAACCTGGAATTTTACGCTCCCTAAAATAATTTCAAATGATCTTGCTTTAATTATTGGTCTTATTATGGGGATTATTTTCACAATTAAGAATAATAGTAAAATTAATAAAATAAGTAGTAAACTAAATTATTTATCACATTACTTTCTACAAAATATTTTTGTTCCTTTGCTGCCTTTGTTTATTTTAGGCTTTGTCTTTAAAATGGAATACGAAAAAATCCTTGATACTGCTTTAATAATTTATGGACCAATATTTTTATTAATTATTGGGACGCAGATTATGTATTTAACTTTTATATATTTAGTAGCCAGTAATTTTTCTCTTAAAAAATTTGCAGAAAATGTTGGCAATGTTTTACCCGCAAGCCTCACTGGATTTACCACTATTTCTAGCGCAGCTTCATTACCCGTGCTAATTTTATCAACAGAAAAAAATTTAAAAGAGCATAAAGAGCGTGCTGATATGATAGTCCCTGCAATTATCAATATTCATACTCTAGGAAGCGCTATTGGAGTGTCCATATTAAGCCTTGCTACTCTATTAGCTTTTGACCTGCCAATGCCTGATTTTCATAGTTTTGTTATCTTTGCTTTCTTTTTTGCTCTTGCTAAATATGCTGTTGCAGCAGTTCCTGGTGGAGTTATTTTAATAGCATCACCATTATTACAAAAATATTTAGGTTTTGATGATCAAATGATAGGCCTAATTACGGCGGTATATTTAATTTTAGATCCTTTCGGCACCACTATGAACGTTACAGCAAATGGTGCATTTCCACTAATTTTTAATAAAATATTTAATTATTTTACGAGAGAAAGAAACGCCGCCATAAATTGATCTGAAGATGATAAATCTGAAAAAATGCTCTGCTCTTTAATAAAATTTGAAGGATCATCATGAGATTTATCAATAAGATTTTTTAATAAAATTTTATTATTATCTTCTAATAAATCAACATCATTATTAACAAAGAAATTTTGCAAATACAAATACCAATTTGCAATTATTGCAGAGCTATAATCTATGCTTTTATTCTCCCCCAAATTCTCTAGCAAAGTTGGCAAAACAAATGCCACAATTTTATCACTAGTAAAGCTTGAAATACGCAATAAACTGTCAGATATTTGTTTATTAGAAAAACGTCTAATAACATCTTCCTGATATTTATCGAGATCTAATCCCGGCAAAGATTTAATACCTTGAGATGCTTCAAGCTTCATATAGTTTTTTACAAAACTTAAAATTTCAGGATCAGTAATAGCTTGATCAACTGTAATATGTCCTTTTAACAATCCCATAAATGCCAACGCGGTATGGCTAGCATTTAATAATCGTAACTTTACATGCTCATATGGAGTAACATCTTTTACAATATTAACACCAACCTCTTCCCATTTAGGACGCTCAGCAACAAAATTATCTTCAATAATCCACTGCAAATAATCTTCTGAACTAATCGGACAATTGTCGGTATATCCAAGTTCATTTTGGCAATATTGAATATCTGCTGGATTAAAACGCGGAGTAATGCGATCAACCATACAATTAGGAAAAGATGTAAATTCTTCAAGCCAAGATTTAAAATCTGCTGGCGCTGCATTAGTTAAAGATAAAAAGTCAAAAAAAGCTTTTTTAAATTTATTACCATTTTCAGAAATATTATCGCAACTTAGTAAAGTTATATGATTATTACCTAGTTTTTTACGCGCAATTAATCCTGCTAATAATAAACCGTAAACTGTTTTAGGATTATTTGGATTATTCAAATCATGCAGAATGTTTTGATTTTTGCTGTCAAATTCACCAGTATTTTGGTTAATATAATAACCACCTTCGGTAATAGTCAAAGTAATTAAACTGGTATTAAAATCGGCAATTTTGGCGATAATTTTATCAAAGTCTTCGGCAAGATGAAGAAGCTGATTTATTGAACCAATTATTTTTGGCTCGATATTATCATTAGACTTACTTAATAATGTATATAAATAATTTTGTGACTTTAAAATATTATGAAACTTAATATCACTTGGTAACAAACCAATTCCACAAACTCCCCAATTAAAATCTTGCGTTTTTAACATGGCATTTTCGGTATAAACAGCTTGGTGTGCACGATGAAAATTACCAACACCAATGTGACAAATTTTTGCCGAATCTATTTTATAAGGGGGTTTTTTATGTGTGATCATGGGGTATAATATCATGT
>CAYGUI010000010.1:0-32354 GCA_964353115.1 uncultured Gammaproteobacteria bacterium | reverse complement strand
CTCCAGACATTTCTTTCTTTCCCTGAGACTATTCCGTCATTCCAGCATACTTTATCGTCATTCCCGCAGACTTTTCCGTCATTCCCGCGTAGGCGGGAATCCATTTCAAGCTAGATTCCCGCCTACGCGGGAATGACGAAATATACAATAATGACGAACTAAATAATCTCCACATGCCCATCATAATAACCTTTAATAACAATAGTATTTTGTCCTCGCATAAGCTTTAAAATAAATGGAGTCATATCACCTGATGTTGAAAAAACTATTTCAGGATCATTAGGATTAGTTTTTCGATAAATTTTATTAACTTCAAGATTATATTTAATATCTTTTGGGATATCACGAGCTCTTAAAAGACGAACATCATGAATATGTTCCCACGAGCTGTCTGCATCTTTCTTATATTTGAAAACGACTGTATCTGGATAAAACTTTATTCCAACTTCTTGCTGCCTTGAAATAGCAATTTCGCTAGAAAAAACAATAAGTCGCTCTAATGTTTGACCAAAAACTTTAGCGCTATAACGACGAGATAAAAAATCCGTTGATAAAACCACAACGGATAGCATAATTCCTATAATCGCAATTACAATTAGTAATTCTAATAATGTAAATCCTTTATGGCGTTTTCCAATTACCAATTACTGTGTCTCCAGTTTCACCTTGACTTGGTCCACCACTACCATAAGAATAAATATCATAAGCGCCATGCTTCCCTGGATTAGCATATTGATAAGCGTTACCCCATGGATCTTTGGGAATGCTTTTAACATAAGGACCTGACCACATATTTGCGCCAGCTCCTGTTGGTCGTTTTACTAAGGCTTCAAGTCCCTGAGCATTAGTTGGGTATTGTCCAGTATCAACTTGATATAAAGTTATCCCTTGATCTAAAGCCTGCAGATCTTGTTGTACTTTAGTTATACGTGCTTTATTAAATGATCCTAATAAATTAGGCGCGATAATAGCCGCTAATAACCCGATGATTGCAATAACAATCATCAATTCAATTAACGTCATACCTTGTTGCTTAGCAATAACCTTCTTTTTCACGCTTGCCCCACTAGCTGATTCATTTGTAATATTGGTAACATTATTGATAAAACTATCATTAAAACTACGCCGCCCATCGTTACGATAATAAACGGCTCAAATAAGCTTAGCACATTGGTAATTACGCCTTCAACTTGCTGCTCTTGGGTATCTGCAACCTTGTTTAGCATAAAATCTAACTTACCACTTTTTTCACCACTACTTACCAAATGCAATCCAATAGCCGGAAAAAATTTTGTTTCACGCAATGCATTAAAGATAGTACCACCTTCTTGCACTTCGTTTGCTGCACTATAAAGAGCATCATGCATTGGTAAATTTGAAACTACTTGACTTGATACCCGCATCGAATCAATTACAGGAACACCAGCTTGAAATAGCATTCCAAAAGTTCTGGCATAACGCGCAATATTTACTGTTCTAATCGCATTACCAATTACTGGAAGTTTTAATAAAATTTTGTGTAATTTAAATTTATAAGCTCTATTTTTTAAAATAAGATATTTAAATACAAAAATTAAAATAAAAATACCAGCGAAAAAATAAACTCCATAGTCAACCAAAAAATTACTAATTGATAACATAATACGTGTTATTAATGGCAATTTCTGATCAAAATCAGCAAATACGCTACTCATTTTTGGCACTACAAAAACTAATAAAAACGATAAAATTATTACTGACAAACAAACCATAACTATAGGATAAATAGCGGCTTGTTTTATTTTCATAGTCAGAGTATTTTGCCGATCTGTATAATCAGCCAAACTTTCTAATACTGCAGCCAAATGCCCCGATTTCTCACCTGAGTTTATTGTTGAGCGATATAGTTGCGGAAAAGCTTCTGAAAAAAAACTCATACTAACTGATAAACTATAACCTTCTTGCACTTTTTCTAATAAAACACTCACTATGCGTGAAATTTTTGCGTTATCTTGCTGATCAACTAATGCTCGTAAAGATTCATCTATCGGCATACCAGAAGATAATAACGTTGCTAATTGACGGGTAAATAGTGCTAATTCAGCTACTTTTAATTTATTTTTACTACTTGAAAATAACTGTATATTTAAAACAGATTTGTTTTTGACATTATTATTTTCTGGCTTATTAATACTTGTAACATTTAATGGCAATAATTTATCACGTCTTAGTTTTTTACGAGCTTCTTTTTCATTATCAGCATTAATATCACCAGACTTTTCCTTTCCATCCTTGTCTAATGCTTTATATTTAAATGTCGGCATTATTTCCCCTATCACTAGTAACCCGTGCTACTTCTTCTAGGCTAGTTAATCCTTGTAAAACTTTTTCAATACCATCTTGATACATACTCAAAGTAAATGGACGAATATATTTTTCCATATCTTGCTCACTAGCACCTTCATGAACTAGTTCGCGTAAATTATTATCCACTTCAACTATTTCATAAATTGCTGTACGACCAGCATATCCTGTTTTATTACATTTATCGCAACCAACAGGTTTATAAATATTAATTTCTGTTTTAGCTTTAGTAATTTCTAGTGCTTTTAATTCTAGCTCTGTTGCAGCTTGCAACTTACGACAATCACTACATAATCTGCGTACTAAACGCTGCGCAATAACACCTATTAAACTCGAAGAAATTAAGAATGGCTGCACTCCCATATCTCGCATTCGAGTTATAGAGCCAATAGCAGTATTTGTATGCAATGTTGATAAAACCAAATGTCCGGTTAAACTCGCTTGAATCGCAACCTCAGCAGTTTCAACATCACGAATCTCACCGATCATGACCACATCCGGATCTTGTCGCAAAATCGCGCGTAATCCTCGAGCAAAAGTCATATCAACTTTGGTATTAACTTGCGTTTGGCCAACTCCTGGTAAATCATATTCAATAGGATCTTCAACAGTTAGAATATTACGCGTAGCATTATTTAAGTCTGTCAATGCCGCATATAAAGTCGTAGTTTTACCGGAGCCTGTTGGACCAGTTACCATAATAATTCCATGGGGCTGATAAATCAGCTTTTCCATTTTTTTTAAATCTTTTGGAGTCATACCAAGATCTTTTAAATTAAGCTTGGCTTTATCACGATCTAAAATACGCATTACCACACGCTCACCAAAATTAGTTGGCATAGTGGAAACCCGAACATCAATATTACGACCACCTAATTTTAAAGAAATACGTCCATCTTGCGGAATACGCTTTTCAGCAATATCAAGGCGCGCCATAACTTTTATACGAGAAACTAATGCTTGCGATAAAATCCGCGGTGGCTCTAAAACTATATGTAAAACACCGTCGATTCTAAAACGCACTTTTACATTACCTTCGAAAGTTTCAATATGAATATCTGAAGAATCTTGTTTTATCGCCTGTTTAAAAATAGCATTTAATAATCTAATGATTGGTGCATCATCATCATTTTCTAATAAATCTTGAGTTTCCGGTATTTCTTCAGCTAATTTTGATAAATCAACATCATCACCAAGACCTGTTGCAATTTCCTGCGCGCCCCTTCCTTGGCCTTCATAAATATTTACTAAATAAGAAGAAAATTCGGCAGCAGTAATTTTTTTAAGCTCTAATGGCTTACCAACAAAACGTTGTACTTCTTGTAATATTTCAATTGATAACTCCCCTTTAAAAACCACTTCAGCTTTGTCACCTGAGCTATCAGTAATGATAACTCCGTTTTCTTCGGCAAAACTAAAAGGCAATAGCTCTAAAATGGGCATGGCAACTCTATATTATTAGTGTTTTCATTTTCGCTAAATGGCGCTAAATATTCATCCTTGCTTGGAGTCGTTATACCATTTGATAATTTATTCGCCATAACTATTTGCTGATCACGCAATAAATTATATTTTGATGCTGTAATATTAATTCCTTCATCTGCAGTATCAATTACTGTAGGCTTAACAAATAGCATTAAATTAGTTTTACTATGCGATTTATTTTCAACTCTAAATAAACTACCAAGCACTGGCAAGTCACCAAGTAATGGAATTTTAGTATTAGATTTTGAAGTTTTATTTTCTCGTAACCCGGCCAAAACTAATATTGATTTATTTTTTAATAATACTCGTGTATCAAAATGTTTAGTTGTTAATACTGGTGGGGGCTCATCAGCTTTTATCGCTGTAATTTGTGCGTTATTGGCAAATCCTTGCGATGCTTCACGAATATTTAAAATTATATTATCGTTTTGGCTAATTTGCGGCTGTATAGCAACATAAGTAGCTACATCTTTATATTGATAAGTACTAGTTGTTGTTGTTGCAGAGCCAATAGTTGTTTGAGTTTCAATTGGAATACTACTACCAACTTTAGCAACTCCCCATTCATTATCTAAAGTTAATAAATTCGGTGTTGCAATAACATTATTAGCACTATCTTTCATTAGTGCATTGGCAACTGCTGATAAAGTACTGCCATTAGAATAACCAGCGGTTAAACCAGAAATTGACTGGACACTATTTGATTGAGTACCTACATTAGTTGAACTATCATTGATAAATCCAAAAACTCCATCACCAATTCGTGCCTTCCACTCTATACCTAAATTTGCCACAGTTTCATCTGTTACTTCAGCAATAATAATCTCAGTTAAAATTTGTTGCTTACGAATATCTAATTTGCGAATTAAATTACGATACATATGTAATAAATCTGGCGGACCGCTTAAAATTAACGCATTTAAACTTGGATCAGCTGCAACACCTGGTGCTGCAACTTGAATAATAGATTTTTCATCATCGCGTTGAATAAAATCTTCACCCCCACTACTGCCATTACTGCCAGAGCCACTGCCATTATTAAAACCTGGGCTGCTTGGCTGCTCTTGATTTGATGATTGCGATGAATATGTTGTTGTTGGTAATAAACTTGCCTGACCTGATTGACCTTTACCATCAGTTTTAGTGTGCTTTTGATCATATTCTTGACGAATATTCGCTAATAATGGCAATAAACTAGTAGCTTTGGCGTATTTTAAATATTTTATTTCGGTATTATCATCAATAATATCCGACTTGACATCTAATTTAGCTATTAAAGTTCTAGCTTGTAAAATTTTATCTTTACTGCCAGTTATTAAAATAGTATTCGTACGATCATCCGATGCCAACTGAATTTGCTGTTGAATACCAATACCAGATCTCTGACCTTCCATTAATTTTGCTAGAATACTAGCCATTTCACTGGCTGTTGCCTCACGTAACTTTATTGCTTCAACTTGATCCTGAATGGGTAAATCAATACGTTTAATAATTTCAGCCAAGCGATCAATATTATCTTGGTAATCTGCTGCGATTAATATTTTGGATTGCGGAATAGTACTTAAGTTCCCTTGCGGATTAATATAGCTTCTAAGCGCTGAAACTACATAATCAGCACCAACATTTTTAAGCTCAAATACTCGCACCACCATACCATTTTTGCTTTTAGTCTTGGCATCAACTAATGGTGTTGCCATTTGTGAAGCTCCGCTAGCTGGGACTATTTTAGTCACTTCGCCAGAGGGAATAGTGGTATAGCCTATTACTTCTAAAATTGATTGAAATACGGTATAAACTTCATCTGCCTTCATTGGATGATTAGAGACAATACTAACCCGCCCTTGCACTCGAGGATCAATCAGGAAATTTTTGCCAGTAACTTTTGAAACTTCACCAATGACATTCATAATATCAACATCGTGTAAGTTCCATAACTGTGGATTGCTATTATTTATATTGTTTATTATATTTTTATCTTCGGCGTAAGTTATGTTAATAGCCAACGTCATTGCGAGTAGACAAAGTGTTCGAAGCAATCCAGTCATAAATTTCATTTTCATATCAATCCCCATCATCTCCCAAGCCCAGCATAAGGTTTTAACTCAATACTAGAAAAATCTTGCTCTGGATATTTAACCAGCTCAGCTTTTCCTGCATGATCAATAACAACATAATTTTTATAAATCGCTGATAAAATTACGTTTTCCATGATCTTATCACCTATGCGATAAGTTTTTTCTTTACCATTAGTAATAAGAACTGCAGCACTTTTTTTATTATCATTATTAAAAAATACTCCTACTAACTTTAAGTTCAACGCTGTTTCACGCGCATTTGCTAGATCTACTGTGGCAATGAAATCACCAAAAATATTTGCTGCATCAATATTTCCAAAACTAAATTCTTGATATGCAGCTTGAGCTTTTTTTATATCGTCATCTTGTGTTGTAGATACTGACTGCGCAGTTGGAATAGAAATTGATGTTATTTCACGATAAAAATAATACAACTCCCACAGCAATAAGATAAACAAAATTGCAGTAAGTAATATAAAATATCCCGATTTCGACAATCCACCTGTCACTATCATCTCCACATCATTATATTTGTAAGTATAGTAAAAAATGACTATTAAATAGTCTATTATATAGTATATATAGCAAATTTATTCTGAGGTCCCATGAAAAAAGCTAAATTTATCATAACGATACTAATTATACTGTCAACTAAATCTGCTTTTGCAGTAACGCAAAACTCTCAAAATACCATAGAAGCCATTAATAATAAAATTTATGAGTTAAATAAATTAAAGATGGAAGAGATGGAATTGCGTCGTCAACTAAAAGAAATGTTAGATGCAACAGAGCAACTATCTAAAAAATTAGATCAACATAATAAAACACTGGATAACCTTGCGAATCACAGAGAATAAGAACTTTACAAAATATTTAGTATACTTAATAATAGTTGGCAGCATTGTTGTAAGCGCTATGCTTATGCTGTCGCGCAAAAATTCTCAACAAATAAGCACAACCGAAAAAATTTGGGCGGTAAAAGCGCAAGAAGTAAGGCTTAGGAATAATAGCCCAACCCTTATGCTTTACGGTTTTACGCGCAATCCACTAATAACAAAGATTAGTGCCTCAATAACTGCATTTGTAGAAGAAATAAATGTTACCGAAGGCCAGCAAATAGAGTTCGATCAAAACTTAATTCTTTTAGACCCAAAAGATATTAAGATACAAGTTGCACAAAAACAGGCTTTAGTTAATGAAATAAAAGCTGAAATAGAAACGCAGAAATTACAAAATGAAATCGATCAAAAAAATCTTGAGCATGAAAAAATTCAATTAAAATTAGAGCAAAATGCAGTAAAGCGCCAACAAGATTTGCTGAAAACTAATTACACATCGAAAGCTTTTCATGAGCAAGCAATAAGTAAATTAAAATCTGCTGAAATTGCTTTATTAACTCGCGAATTAGCAGTAAAAAATCATCCTAATAGAATAAATAAACTAGAAGCCGGACTTGATAATGCTCAAGCATCTTTAGATAAAGCCAAATTAGACTATAGCCGCACAATAATTAATGCACCTTTTGCTGGCAAAATTTCTAAAATATATGTTGGACAAAGAGACTTAGTACAGCCTGGTACTATGTTGCTCGAAATGTTTGCCGCCAAAGACACTTTAATAGATGCACAAATTCCTGATAATTATATAAGCATAATTAAACAATCGTTAAATAATAAATCAGAAATAGAAGCACAAGCCATTATTCATAATCAAAAATATCCGGTAAAATTAAAAAATATATCCGCTCTTAGCAAACAAGGTCATGGCGGCATAGATGGTCTGTTTTACTTTTCCAATCCTGATAAAGCAAAAATTGGTTTAGAGCAATCAGCGAGCATAGAATTGAAACTTCCTGCAATACCAAATAGCGTTAAAATTCCGCAAAGCGCTATTTATAATAATAACCAAATTTTTATTATTGAAAATTCACGTCTTTTAGCAGCCCAGGTAAAAATTATGGGCTACACCAAAGAGAATAATGAAGAATATGTCATTGTTACTAGCCCTGAATTACAAAATGATGATCAAGTATTAATCACTCCTTTGTCTTCAGCAATTACAGGACTTAAAGTTAATATTGTAAATTAATATAAATTAAATGGAATTTACTGGACCTAAAATTATAGAAGTCTTTGCGCGTCATAAAGTTGCTGCCAATTTGTTTATGGCGATTATGATCTTATCTGGACTTTATGCTTTAACTAAGCTAAATATTCAATTTCTACCAACTTATGATCTTGATGTAATTACAGTTTCTACCAAATGGAGTGGTGCAACTGCTGAAGATATTCAAACTAGAATTACTATTCCAATTGAGCAAGAATTATTAAGCATTAACAATGTTAAAGAAATTACTTCTGAATCAAGTGATGGGCTTTCAAAAATATTAATTGAATTTAACCAAGGAAGTGATTTAAGCACTGCTTTTAGTGAAGTAAAAGATCGTGTTTCCAGTATTAGAAATTTACCACAAAATATCGAGCCCCCTATCGTCAGTCGGTTATACACAAACGAGACTATCGCAACTATGGCGATAACTTATGATGGTGATATTACTGATTTACGACAGTTACTATTCGATATTAAACAAGAATTATTTGCCATTGGAATTAAAAAAGTAGCAATTTATGGCATGCCGCAAGATGAAATTTCTATTCAAGTTCCTATTAGAAAAATTGCTGCACTTAAAATGTCACTACCACAAATTGGTGCAAAAATTAGAAATTATAGTCTTAATGTTCCAGGCGGTACTTTGGGATATAACAAAAATCGTCAATCAGTTCGCAGCTTAAGTCGCAAAGAAGAAGCGCGAGACTTTTTTAATATTCCGTTATCAACTACTAATAATGAAAAAGTAATAACTGTAGCTGATATAGCAGATATAAAAGTACGACCAAAGCGCGATCAATCATTAGTAACCAAAAACGGCAAACCAACTATTCTTATAGATTTACAAAGATCTCCCCAAGAAAATGCACTAACCATGGCTAAAATTTTTGACAACTGGTTAGTTCAAAAAATACCTACCCTACCATCGACAATAAAAATTTATGTGTTAAATCAACGCTGGCAATTAATAAAAGAGCGCATAAATTTATTATTAAAAAATGGTCTTGGTGGTTTAATCTTAGTAACAATTACTTTATTTTTATTTCTTAATTATCATGTTGCATTGTGGGTCACCATTGGTATTCCAGTATCTTTTCTTGCAGCTATATTTTTCCTCTATGGCTTTGGCGGCTCAAT
The DNA here is from genome assembly GCA_964353115.1 of uncultured Gammaproteobacteria bacterium. Taxonomy (GTDB): domain Bacteria; phylum Pseudomonadota; class Gammaproteobacteria; order JAGOUU01; family JAGOUU01; genus CAYGUI01. The sequence continues at coordinate 23,205 of CAYGUI010000010.1, read as the reverse complement.
AAATATGATCAGTCTCTTTGGGCTTATTATGGCTCTTGGTGTGATAGTTGATGATGCTATTGTTGTTGGCGAGGAATCATTAACGCAATTTACCAAAACTCGTGATCCAGTAAAATCAGTATTAGCAGGTGCATATCGTATGCTAGCGCCAGTTAGTGCATCATCATTAACTACTATTGCAGCTTTTTTTCCCTTACTAATAGTTGGTGGTGTAATGGGAACCATCATGTTCGAATTACCATTAATAGTTATTTGTGTAATTTTAGCGTCATTAATTGAAAGCTTTTTTATTCTTCCAGGGCACTTGCTACACACTTTTGAAAAGATAAAAGATGAAAGGCCTCTAAATTATCGCATCAGACTCGATAATATTTTTAATAATTTTCGTGAAAATACTTTTCGGCCTTTTGTTCATCGCGCTATTCACAGCCCAGTTAAAATAATTTTGTTCGTATTTTCTTTATTAATTTTATCAATGGGTTTAATAATTGGAAAACGGGTACAGTTTAATTTCTTTCCATCGCCAGAAATGACAACTATAGATTTCAATGTACAATTCACTGCTGACACACCAAAAAATAAAGTAATTGATTTTATGAAATCAGCTGATGAGGCTTTAAATAAAACCAATCAGCAATTTGGTGGAAATATTGTAAAAGATTCATATTACCGAACAAATCAAGCAACTTTTGTGCGCTTTCAACCACAGCTTGGCGCTAATATGGCCAGCATGTTTGTCGAGCTATCCTCCCCTGATCAACGAAAAGTTAGTAATGATCAATTTGTTGAGGCATGGAAAAAAAATATTCCTCAAGTTACTGGTATAGAAAATTTATTGATTAGTAAACAACGCGTCGGACCACCAGGAACTGATATTGATATTTTAATAACCGGTCAAAGTGCAGATATATTAAAGCAAGCAGCACAGGAGATTAAACGCGATTTAGGTCATTATTCCGGCGTTTATAATATAAAAGATGATATTCCCATCGGCATTCAGCAACAAATATTTGCCGTAAATAATAAAGGCAAATCCTTGGGGCTAACTACAGAAAACTTGGCAAATCAAATTCGCGCAGCTTTCGACGGTGATATTTTACAAATTCACAATGATCTACAAGACGAAGTTGAAGTTAGAATATCTCTTCCTGATGATGAACGCGATTCATTAAATACTCTGGCTAATTTACCAATTGTTATCAATAAAAATAATCAAAATAATATTGTATTACTTGGCAGCGTTGCAGAATGGAAAACTAAGCGCAGCATGGATATTTTACGTAATACTAATAGCCAATTATCAGTTCATGTTATAGCTGATGTCGACAGCTCACAAAATAATACTAACGATGTTTTAGCTCAATTATCACAAAATGAATTAAAAAATATTGCTAATAAATATAATATTAAATTTTCTTTTAGCGGCAAGAATCGTGAGCAGGAAATAACTATTAATGACATGAAGTCAGGAGCAATACTCGCCTTTGGACTTATTTATATTATTCTAGCTTGGGTATTTTCATCATATATGTGGCCAGTTGTTGTTTTAACTGCTATTCCTTTTGGCATCATTGGTGCAATTTTTGGCCATTATTTAATGGGTATTGACTTTACTTTATTATCACTATTTGGAATATTTTCACTATCCGGCATAGTAATTAACGATTCTATAATTTTAATAACTTACTATAGACAGATTAAAGATGGTTATGAATCAACAGAAGAGGCCATAACTGAAGCCTCGTGCCAGAGACTACGAGCGGTGTTACTAACCTCAATAACAACCATTGCGGGACTATCTCCTTTACTTTTCGAGACATCAGTTCAAGCGCAATTTTTAATTCCAATGGCAACATCTATTTCTTTTGGATTAGCCGCATCCACCGTGCTAATATTAATTGTTGTACCGACTTTACTTAATTTAGTTGAAAAAAGGAAATAATTAACATGGAAAATAAAATTCGCATAGCTTTATTATCAAGCCTTGCTGCGGCATCGCTTACATCTTTCGCCGGCAGTGGCGTTCAAGTAATGGAAAAATCTGACTGCTGTCATAGGACTGAGTTTTTTATTGGTCTTGATGGTGGATATACTTTTAATAATGACTTATTGGTTCCACCAGAAACTGGAGTTACATATAATTTTATTAAAATGAAACAACCTTGGGGTGGTCGTATAAACACCGGTTTGGCATTTATGCTAACCAATAATACTGATATTCTTTTTTCAGTATCTGGTGGTTATTATGGATATTATAAAGATATCTACAATGTTGTATCTTTGAAAACCGGTGATGCATATTCTATCGGCATTGACATGCTTATCGGCCCTAAATTTGTTTTTGATAATTTCTACTTTAGTGCACAAGTTGGAACTTTCTTTGCCAAAGTAGGAGATTTTCAGGATAGCCCAAATACGGATATAACTGTTTCTTATCCTTATCAAATGTTTGATTTAAATCCGGAAGTTAAAGTTGAATTAGGAATGAACTTTAATGCTTGGGAAATTGGTATTTCTTATTCATTTATTCATAACTTATATTCTAGCGGCAATGGTAACTTTGATAATGAAATTGTCCCTCTTTATCAGCCATTATTTATCGGCTTTAAGTACTTCTGGAATTAATATTAAATAAAATTAAAAGGTTAAAAAATGAAATTACTAAAATATTTAACTCTTTCGATACTTCCTGCTGTTTGTTTTGCAGGAACTCCTCATCCAAAATCTTCGAATGATGCTACTAAGGTTCCGCCTGTTATGTGTTTGTGTAAGTTGGTTTATAATAATGGTACATATGCAAATACAATAACAGATCTTACACATACATGGGCAATATCACCATCTCCAACTTTATCAACATTAGAGAGCACATTATCTATATCAGTAAGTATTGGCGACACTGGACCACCAAATGATGGTGTTAATATTTTATGTTTAGAATCACCTATCACTGAGTCTTCAGCATATGCAAATAATACCAGTGATATTACAAGTGGAAATGCATTAACTGCTGCAGCCCATGTATCTTTAATTGGCACAGCAACAGCTGGATGTACTATAACAAAGGCAGGAGATCAAGGAATTTTAGGCGTTGTTTCACAAGCAAAATTTCCAAAACCAGCAAGCTCTGAGTGCAGCAGCTTTACAACTACATTTAGCGAAACATTACCAACAACAACAGAACTTGCAACAGCAGCTTGTGTTGAAATAGAGTAAGTTATGATTGATAAGCATCGCTTAATTTGAAAAAAAAAGGATTTTAAAAATGAAATTACTAAAATATTTAACTCTTATTACTCTTCCTGCTATTAGCTTTGCTGGAACTCCTCAACCAAGAACTCCGAATGAGCCAACAAAAGTTCCGCCAGCTATGTGTTTGTGTAAGTTAAGTTATTCTGCTGAAAATCCCCCATTTCCTGGCAATCCCACAGGTTATAATTTTAATATATCACCAGCTCCCAATAACTCAACTCTCGAAAGCTCAATATCATTTGGAGCTCAAGTAATATCTATTGAGCAAAATAATGATCAGTTATTAACTCAATGTACTGCCGATGGAACTATATATACTGGAAATAAATCAACACGGGAAGCTACATCAAGTTTTCCTCCAAGCTCTGAAGTGTCTTTATTTGGTATTTCTTCAGCAATTTGTCAAATATCTCACTTAAATAATTTAGAGGATGACATTAATCTCACTTTCTTTTCACAAGCAAAATTTCCGAAACCAACAAATTCTGACTGCAGCAGCTTCACAACTATATTTAGCGACGAAGAAGAAGGAACTCTTGCAACAGCAACTTGTGTTGAAATAGAATAAATTATGATTGATAAACACCGCTTAATTTTTTCAACTATATTTATTTTTTGTTTTTGTTTTTTAGGTTTTGGTTATTATTTGCAGTTTTTTAAAAACCTACAACCCTGCCCGCTGTGTCATTTACAACGGGCAGCTTATTTCTTACTCGGCTTTTCTTGCTTTATTAATATGCTGCACAATCCTAAAGTTTTAGGTCGCAGAATATATGCTCTAATTGCTATTTTATTTAGTTCTTTAGGAGTTGTTTTAGCTGGACGTCAGGTTTGGCTGCAGACTTTACCACCTGATCAAGTTCCAAGTTGTATTCCAAATATTCAAACCATGCTGCAATATATGCCAGTTAGTGAGGCTTTAACTAAAGCCTTTTTAGGTGGTGGTGACTGTGCCAAAATCGACTGGACGTTTATGGGTCTTAGTATGGCACAGTGGTCAATGGCATGGTTTGCTGTATTTTTTATCTTATCGGTTATTGGGTTGGTTAAGGCGAAAGAATTGCCGAAAATGTAAATCCTCCGAGCCTGAAAAACCCCCGCCCAGCTTCGCTGGTCTGCCCCCTTCATAATAAAAAACCCCCGCGCCTACGGCGCTGCCCCCTTTAATAAGGGGGCGATCTTACACCCCCTTTCGTAAAGGGGGTCGGCGCGTCAGCGCCGGGGGGTTTTTTCTTAACATTCCTTTAATGTCAGTCTGTTAACATATACTTAAATAAGAATAATAATTAAGTATAGAGGTAGTACACATGTATACATTAAGAGGATATGGTGGAATAACACAAGAATTAGCAGATCAACAAATTAAAATGTCAGGAACTATGAACAGGCTACAAGAGCAAGATCCTGGATTTCATGAATATTTAGAAAATACCCCTCAAGAAAACAAGCAGTTAGCTGTTGTAGAAAGAATTGGGGAATTATTGAAAAATGAAGACCACTATCAAGATCTTATCGGAGTTTTAAGTAGATTATCTCAACATTTAGAACAAAATCAACAAGATAATAACTCATTCGGAGAAGAACAAAGTAACCGAACAACCCCAAGACCTGGAAGATAATTAAACATCAGAATCAACAATAACCTCTTCGCCTTTGTCGCCATTAAGCGGCAAAGGTTGTTCATATGAGTTGGCAGCACGCATAACTCGAATACCACGCGCATGAGCTACTTGTGCAGATTCTATATCAGAATCAGAATCCCCATAATATATCTTCACACCTAACTCTTTGATTGTATGAGCTTTAGGCGCTTTTTTTGTCGGATCAATCTTTAAATCTCCTAGAAAAATCACAGGGTTAACAGTTTTTAAATTAAAGTCTTTTTTTAATACTTGAGTTAAAGTCTCTTTAGTATTGGTCGCTTTGGCTCGCATAGTAATAAAATAAATATTATCACCACGTGCTACATGCATGGCTATTAAACGACGAGCGATATTTTTAGGAATATCATATTCATCATGGGTATTGGCATAATCCCAAAACTTAGTAGTTCCAAGACATTTATATACATCATTCTTATCATCTGCTGTAATTGCATCGGGGCAAAGCTTTTCCATGGTATTGAAAAATACTGGAGCGGTGAAAAGCAGAGTATCGTCAATATCAAAACCAACGTTCATTGGCTTAGTATTTTTAATACTTTCTTTGATAGATTCTACTGAAACCCATTTGGTAGTAGGAACATGCGGTAAACTAGTCGAAGCATTAGCATCATGATTACAAAAACCAGAAAATAACACAAAAACTAGGGGCATAAAAAATTTCTCAAGCATGGGTAATTTTACCATAGGCTAAACTGCCAAGTATAGGCTTTTTTGTGCTAAAATCGGCAAAACTTGTTAATTATAAAGGTCCATAACATGCAAGAACAAATCCAATTAGTCCACAATTATCTAACTGATTTACAAGATAAAATTTGCAAAGCTCTTGAAGCTGAAGAAATTAATCATAAATTTATCTCTGACAACTGGGAATATAAAAATGGTGGCGGCGGTAGAAGCTGTGTATTAGAAGGTGGCGAAATTCTAGAAAAAGCTGGGGTTAATTTTTCGCATGTTAAAGGCTCAAATTTACCAGCAACATCCACTGCTCATCGCCCAGAGATGGCCGGAGCTAATTTTGAAGCGATGGGAGTTTCCCTGGTTATTCACCCCCGCAATCCTTTTGCTCCAACCGCGCACTGCAATGTGCGCTTATTTGTCGCCTACCCTAAAAATAGTGATCCAATCTGGTGGTTTGGTGGTGGTTTTGACTTAACTCCCTACTACGGCTTTCAGGAAGACTGTGAACATTGGCATAAAGTTGCCCAAGATTTATGCGCGCCTTTTGGAGCAGATGTTTATGCTAAATTTAAAAAATGGTGTGATGAATATTTTTATCTACCGCATAGAAAAGAAACACGTGGAATCGGCGGTTTATTTTTTGATGATTTAAATTATTGGGATTTTGATACTTGTTTTAAATTTATACAAGCTGTCGGTAATGGTTATATTGATGCATATGTTCCCATCGTTAATAAACGCAAAAACATGCCGTACACGCAAGAGCAACGTGATTTTCAAGAATACCGCCGCGGAAGATATGCAGAATTTAACTTAGTTTATGATCGCGGAACTCTTTTTGGCTTACAAAGTGGTGGACGCACTGAATCTATTTTAATGTCGCTGCCGCCAGTTACTAAATGGCGCTATAACTGGCAGCCAAGTGATAATACTGTTGAGGCTGAGCTTTATAATAAATATTTGGGAGCGCGTGAGTGGGTATAGAAAAACCCCCGCGCCTGCGGCGCTGCCCCCTTTAATAAGGGGGCGTTACAACTCCCCTTTTGTAAAGGGGAGATGTCGCCGAAGGCGACAGAGGGGTTTTTTACCCCCTTTTGTAAAGGGGAGATGTCGCCGAAGGCGACAGAGGGGTTTTTTACCCCCTTTCGTAAAGGGGGTCGGCGCGTCAGCGCCGGGGGGTTTTTACGCCAGCGCCGGAGATTAACTCACCAACGTCTCAACAATTCTTGCAGCAACTTGATAAGGATCGGCATTGGCCCCCGGGCGTCGATCCTCTAAATACCCATATCCTTTAACCTGAATTTGTTTTGAAATTCTAAGTGCTGTTGCACGATTAGATTCGGCAATATCAAAATGGTGAATATCAGAAGTTTCGTGTATGCCAGTTAGGCGTTTTTCAAGACCATGACCGTAAACAGCAATATGCTCTTTATGATGTTTAGCAAATTTATTAGCAACTAATTGCATTTCTTCTCTTCCATGCTTTTTATTACGCATCTTTTCTGTGGAAAAATTCGTGTGACATCCTGAGCCATTCCAATCACCTGGCATTGGTTTATTATCAAAATTAATCCAAACTCCGTACTCTTCAGCGATACGCATCAATATGAAGCGTGCAAACCATAAATCATCACACAACTCTAGTGCATTTAATTTTTCAGAAGAAAACCCTCGTGGGCCAACTTGAAATTCCCACTGCCCAGGCATTACTTCTGCATTAATACCGTATATATATAATTCAGCATAAAGACATGCAGCCAAATGCTCTTCTATTATCTCACGACCAAATGCTCGATCAGCACCAACGCTACAATAGTAAGGTCCTTGCGCTCCTGGCTCACCTTCTTCTGGCCATCCAAAAGGTTTATCATTTTTGTATAAAACATATTCTTGTTCAAAGCCAAGCCATAATTTTAAATTTTTATCATGCTTTTCTAATAAATTACGTAAATTTGCGCGTGAATCATCTTCATGCGGTAAATCAAAATCATCAAATACTTCGCATATAAGTAGATAATCATTTTCACCGCGCAGAGGATCTGGTACGAATCTTTGTGGTATTAGAAATAAGTCTGAATCCTGAGTTTTTGCCTGATTAGTTGATGAGCCATCAAAAGTCCAAATTGGAAAATCTTTAATTGACACTCCTTTTTTAGGTAAATCTAGAATTTTTGTTTTACAACGTAATTGTTGTGTTGGCTTTGTTCCATCTAACCAAATATATTCAACTCGTGATACCATTGATGCTTATCTCCGTATTTTATGGCCTTTAACTAATTAAATATTAGCGTATTTTTTTGTTTTATTCTAAGATTTAGATATGACAACTAAAAAAATAGTAGAAAATAGCGATAAAATTTATACCATCAAAATTTTTGGTAAAGAGTACCATGTAAAATGCGAACCACATGAGCATGGCGAGCTTGATCAATGCGCCAGAATTTTGGATAACAAAATGCGAGTTATTCGAAAAAGTGGCAAAGTTATTGGCCCTGAGAAGATAGCTATCACCGCCGCCCTTAACATTGCACGTGACTTACTAAAAGAGTACAATAAAAAAGTAGAAGCAGCTGAACGAGCACAAGCTAAAATCAATAGATTAGAGCAAAAATTAGCAAAATTAAGGGAAAAAGTTTGAGTATGCTGCAGGATCATGGCGGTGTCGAGTTTTTGAGCCGATAACAAAAACCTTCGGATCCTAATGAAATTTGTGTGTGTATTTTTGTTTATACAAAAATCCTAATCATTTTTCTGTGGATGCCACTTGAACCACTGGGTTCAAAACTAGCCGTCATGATCCTACAGTAATCTTAAACGTCATTCCCGCGAAATAACGTCATTCCCGCGAAGGCGGGAGACGCCAGTAGCGCAGCAATCCAAAAAAAAAATGGACAAAAAATCTCTTCGCCAAAAACTAAAACTTATCAGACAAAATTTATCACCAGAATATTGTCACAATAATTCCAAGATTATTACCGATAAAATTATAAATAATAAATGTTTTCAAGAATCTAATAATATTGCAGTATATTTTAGTAATCAAAACGAAGTGAATTTAGAAGAAGTTATTGAATATATTTTCAAAAATAATAAAAACTGCTTTTTGCCAGTATTAGATCAAATCAATAGTAAATTAAATTTTGTAAAATATACTAAAAATTCTAAATTGGTTAAAAATAAATATAATATTTTTGAGCCTGAATATAATTCACAAGATATTATTGATCCTGAAAATTTAGATTTAATTTTAGTTCCTTTATTAGGCTTTGATAAAAACTTTAATAGACTTGGTATGGGCAAAGGTTATTATGACAAAACTTTTGAGTTTTTAAATACTAATTCAAGAGCAGCTAAACCAAAACTATTTGGTGTCGCTTATAAAGAGCAAGAAGTTGAAAATATTCCTGTTGATGATTTTGATGTAAAGTTGGATGATTTTTTTACGACAAATAAATAAAAAAACCCCCGCCGCACTTCGTGCGTCTGCCCCCTTTAATAAGGGGGCATTACAACTCCACTTTTGTAAAGGGGAGATGTCGCCGAAGGCGACAGAGGGGTTTTTTACCCCCTTTTGTAAAGGGGGTCGGCGCACCAGCCCGGCGTAATGTAATAAAGCCAGGGCTGGGATTTTTAAACCTCATACTCCATAATTAACGGCGCATGATCAGAAAAACGCTCATCTTTATAAATTTCTGCGCTTTTAATTTTGTCTTTTAAATTTGGCGTTACAATTTGATAATCAAGCCGCCAACCAACATTTTTAGCCCAAGCCTGACCACGATTAGACCACCAAGTGTACTGCTCAGCATCTTGATTTACTACACGAAAAGCATCGACCAGTCCAACTTTATCAAAAAGCTCATCAAGCCACGCGCGCTCTTCTGGTAAAAAACCGGAATTTTTTTTATTAGATTTCCAATTTTTTAAATCAATTTCTTTGTGCGCAATATTAATATCGCCACAAATTATATACTTTCTTCCTGATTTAACGATTTCTTTTAATTTTGGCAACAAAAAATCCATAAACTTATATTTTAATTCTTGTCTTTGCTCGCCAGAAGTTCCTGAAGGTAAATAAACAGAAACTATTGATAAATTATTATCATAATCAAATTGTACGTAACGCCCTTCTGAATCAGACAATTCATAACTTAAACTGTCTAAAACTTTTACTGGTTTTTTCTTGGCATATAACGCAACACCGCTATAACCTTTTTTTTCGGCACAAGAATAATGCGTGAAATATCCAGCTGGATGATAAAGCTCATCTTCGATTTGATCATTTTGCGCTTTTACTTCTTGAATGCAGACAAAATCAGCATCTTGTTTTTTTAGCCACTCAAAAAAACCTTTACGGGCAGCAGCCCTAATTCCATTTACGTTTATTGCTATTACTTTTATCATAACACCTGTTATTATTCCCGCTAAAACCGTCATTCCCGCTAAAACCGTCATTCCCGCGAAGGCGGGAATCTATATCCTAAATATCTTGGCTTGAGGCTCAATAATTTGTTCCTGCCTTCCCGATTTTTCTAGCTCATCCAATATTATGCCTCGCGGAGCATCGCGACCTAAATTTAAAAAATAATCTAAAATTACAAAATCCAGAATATTATCCCACTCTTCTTTTTTATAACCAGCTTTATCCAAAGATATTTCAATATCTCGCTTATAAGCAATTAAATTTAAGTCTTCATAGAAACTTTTTCTAGAATCTCGCGCAACGCCTGAGGAAATTTGTATATGCCCTCCGAAAGGACGATCTTCATTTAAATTTTCTATAAGATTATCTAAATTTTCATCTCGCATTAAAATTAAAGAAAATGCTAATTCTGATTTTAGTTGATAAATTTCTGAAGGATCAAAATCATTATCTATTTGGTCAAATTTTATTTGAATTAAGGCCGATAATATAGTATCAAGCTCAAGTCTTATATCATTTAATAATTCTGTTTTACGAAATGTTTGATTAAATTGTAATTGACAATAGTGACTCACTGCTTCTATATATAAAGCCTGAATATCTAGAGATGTTTTATGAATAAATGGCGAAAAGCCATCTGTTAACGAAATTTTATCAGAAGAAAAAAAATTCGCAGGAGTTGGAGCTCTGAGAATTACAAATAAATCGTTATTACTCATTGGAAACTCAGATTCTTGCATGAACTCGATTGCAGAGAATACATTGATGAATTGATCAGATCGTCTATATTGCGTAATTATTCCCATTGATTTATTGAAAATTTCACTATGCAATGATAATAAAGATAATGCAGAGGCAAGTTTAATAAAGTGGCTGTAAAAATTTCTATGCTGCAATCTTATAATACTTTCAGCTATTCCTTCAGCTCCATTACGCGCTGCAAATATTGCATCTAATTTATAATTATCAACATGACTGCGCTCATATAAATTACAAATTGCTATTATAATTTGCTCTTCACAATCATTATTCAATCTTATTCCAACACATATATTAGCTTTAATACCAACATCTTCTATGCCGCGAAATACTGGATCTAATAAATTTTTTGGATGTTTTTTAAAATCTTCATGCTCTACAAAATCAGAAACTACTTTAATATTTTTTATTTCTAAATCATCTAAATGCTGTTGTAAATTACCTGGATATTCTTGTTGCATAATATTTATTAATTAATAACAAACATAATGGCATTAACAAAACTATTAAAATACTTGAGATAAATATCAGTGAATAATTTTGTAAATTGCCCCCGAGTATTTTATCTGGCGATAAAAAACCAACTGCTATACTCAATATACAACCAATCATCCCTAATATGGAAGTTAAATAAACTCCTATTTTTTTAGTAAACAACGTTTCGTGAGAAATATGATGCGGTGATTTCGCAACTTTTATCGCAACAGCAAACATCATAATGTACATAATCATATACAACTGTGTGCTCAAATCAGTTAAAAACCAATAAAAACTATTTACTGTTGGCATCAGCAAGAATAATAAAGAAATAATACTAACACATATAGCTTGCATGATTAGCATGTTTTGCGGCACAGCATATTTATTTTCACGACTTAAAAATTTTGGTAAAAATCCATCTTGAGCAGCTTGTAGCAAACCTTTGGCTGGAGAGATAATCCAATTTATCATGCCACCAAAGGCACCAATAAAGATTAGTACGCCGATAATTGGCATCATCCAGCGCATATTATAATTTACTAAAAAATCATTATAACTTTGCATTACTCCACTTACTAAACCGATTTTATATTGCGGTATAACTATGGCGATGGATAATGAGCCTAAAATAACTGTTGTTAAAATTAGAATTGTTGAAAAAATTAATGCGCGTGGAAAAGTTTTACGTGGATTATTAATACTTGCGATATGCACAGTTGCAGCTTCCATCCCCAAAAAAGACGCCATTATTGCTGTTAATGAAATCCAATTTTGGCGGTTATAAAAATCTGGCAAATGGTGTAAATCTGTAAGATTAATTTGTACTTTATTTCCGATAAAAACCCAATAAAGCGCTAGCACAACTATTAATAAAATAGGAATTACCATGCCAAAAATAGTACAAAAGCTTGCTATTCGCGCTGACGTTTGAATACCACGTAAATTTATGAAAGTTAAAAACCAAAATAAAGTTAGCATTGATAAAATCAAATACGCTTTATTATCAATAAGATCAGGGTTAATTAAATAAGATGCTGTGCCAGCTAAAAAAGATAATATGGTCGGAAACCACACTATAGTATTAAACCACTGCAGCCAAATCGCAACAAATGCCAATTTTTTATTAAAAACAGTTTTAACCCAATCATAGATCCCTCCATGATTTGGCCAAATCATTGTAAGCTGCGCCGAAACCAATGCTGTTGGAATCAGGAAAATTACAGCCCCAAGCATAATAAAAATAATTAAATTACTGCCAAATAGTGCGGTCGCCGGTAAATTTCTGATACTATCAATACCACCGGTAATCAACAAACTGAGCCAAAAGACTGTTAACTTTTTTTGCTGCATATAAACTAGAAAAATATGAAAAATATAAAGGAACAATTTATCAAATTATGCCAACAATACCAAGTAATAAAATTTGGTGACTTTACTTTGAAATCTGGAGTAAAGAGCAATTACTTCTTTAATGCTGGCTTATTCAATGACGGGGCATCCCATGCTGCAGTTGGCGAAATTTATGCCGCAGCAATTATGGAATATAATATAGACTTTGATATCTTATTTGGACCTGCATATAAAGGGATTCCAATTGGAACTGCAACTAGTATTTATTTAAATAATAACTTTAATAAAAATACCAAAGTCAGTTTCTCACGCAAAGAAGTCAAAAACCATGGCGAAGGCGGTGAAATAATCGGCGCTGAGATAAAAGGTAAAAAAGTTTTAATTATTGATGACGTTTTAAGCCGCGGTACTGCACTAAAAGAAAGTCTTGATTTAATTAAAAAATATGAAGCTGAGCCTGTTGGACTTATTATTGGATTAGATCGACAAGAAATAATTGAAGATAATTTAACTGCTAAGCAAATTTTAGAACGCGATATTGGCTTACCAATTTACAGCATTATTGCCAAGACAGATTTAGTTTAACTGCTATACTCAAAATAAAGGATTATTTTGAGGTAGCCAGATGAGCCAATCTTTAGAGCAAGAATTACCACCAGTAGTTCGCATGGTAAGCAATCTTGTCGAATACCAAGAATATTTTGGACTTTATCAAATACGCCTTCATCAATATTATTCATGTCTCAATGAATTACATCAAATATGCCAAGAAGATGAAAGCCTAACGCAAGAACGATCTCGCGTTATAGAAAGATTGCAAAGATTAGGAATAATTTTTCATCACGAATTTAACCCAAATTATAATCCCATAGCTGATAGCAAACGCCCAAGAAGAGCGACATATCGATAACTCTGCCCCATATGGCCGCCATCATATTCCGTGATATCAAAACTGATCTTGTTTTGCTCTAATTTAGCGGCAATTTGTCGATGACCCAACTGCAAGGCATATTCATCAAACTTCCCGGCATCTAAATGCAGATATTTTAGATTTTTTATCGCTGCAATATGAGCATGGTCATCTAACATATAAATAGGATCCCAGGCCAAATACTTAGCCCAGACATCAGGAATAACCTTACCAGTATCTAAATCAAAAAATAAATCACCATAAAGTGCTTTTTTGGTTAAATTTGGGGCATAACACGCCGCCATTGCACAAATCATGATGGCATTAAATGCCGTTTGCCCTGCTTGGCCTGGATTATCCATGCTTCTAAACTCATTAATAAAATTCTCTAGCGAGCCGTATTTTTCCGCCATAATAATCACATCTTTAATATGTGCTGGAAATAAAACTTCAAAAAATGAATCTCCTGCTGAGCTTGTAATATATTTGAAAACATCACTTTTTTTCATAGCACATATCAAAGCTCCATATCCTCCGCTTGAATGACCTAAAACAGCGCGATAATCCGCTGACTGATGGGTATTATAGTTTTCATCAATAAAATCCACTAAATCATGAGCTAAATAATCTAAATAATTACCAGAGGCCTCGGAATTAACATACTGACTACCGCCTAAATCATTACTAAAATCAGGAAAAGCGACAATACATTCTCCAAGCTCGCCAGCCTTCATGGCATTTAGGAGCATATCGGCTAATGATAAGCCAAAGCTGGAAGTATTTACCGCATATTTAACCCCACGACCGCCATAACCATGGAGAATAAAGGCGACTGGATATGGTTCATCCCTATTTTCATCATAATTTGGTGGGACAAGAATAGGAAGAATGCGCCTAGTTTCAGAAGTAAGCGGATAGCCGTCTATAGACTCCGGATTTATGCTGTGCCAGTTAATCATATATATTAAAATCCTTTGAAATTGAATAAATTTATTATATAATCCTTCTTTGAATTTTAAAAACTTTGGAGTAGACACGTGGCAAACACAGCTCAATCTAAAAAACGCGCACGTCAGGCTGAAACAAGACGTCAGCATAACGCAAGTTTACGCTCTAAAATGCGCACTTATGTTAAAAAAGTAGTAAAACTTATTGCTGCTAAAGATGTTGATGGCGCACAAGCAGCTTTCAAAGAAGCAGCTCCTGTATTAGACAGTATGGCGAATAAAGGGATTATTCATAAAAATAAAGCTGCTCGTCAAAAAAGCAGACTTAACGCTAACGTTAAAGCTTTAGCTCAAGGATAATTTTTCAACATATCCTTTTGAATTTTCTCCTAATTTTGCATAAAAAATCCCGTGAAAGAGCGGGATTTTTTATTGCTCACTAAATCCTATAACTCTACCAACTATTCCCAAAGCTTACTGTTCTTGTCGGAAATGGTGACGACGATGATGGAGTAGAATCAGAAATAAATCTAACGACTTCTCCTGAAGGTCCTCCCTTATCTTCATCTCCAAAGCTTCTATTCATAGCTCCATATGTCGGTGATTGTGGTGAAATACTGATATTATCTTTTTCCTGTTCAGATGATGAACCAAAACATTTTTTAGTAAAATTCCAAATAGTTGAAAAAAATGATTTAATTGAATCAAAAATAGACTTTTCTTTAAAATCAGGGTCTATTACAAAAATCTTAAATTGTGAGATTTCATTAAATTCATTAAAAATACAGCGTAGGCGATGTGTCTTTTCAGTTGGATAATATTTAACCCCACGTTTAGACATTCCATATTCAATATATCTGCGATTCCGTCTAACATCGACATAGCGATCTAACAAATAAAGATAACCATATGAATCTTTAAAAAACTCAACGCTATTACTTTCAAAAATTTCACAATTGTCTATGTCTATTATTAAATCATTTGAAAGCATAACTATTAATAAATAATGAAATGATAGTTTAAGTGTAGTCTAAATCTAATAAGATTAGATTATTCGTAATCGCTTCGAAACAAGTAGCTAGCAATATCGTCACATAATTTTTCTGTGCCAGATTTAGTTGCTGCTGAAATTTGATAAACCGGCCCCTGCCAGTTTAGTTCAGAAATAGTATCTTGAATTATTTTTTCTGCTTCTGCTTTTTCCAATAAATCGCACTTATTAAATACCAACCAACAATCTTTATTTGCTAATTCTTCGCTATATTTAGCAATTTCGGCAAAAATAGTTTTAGCATTGTCAGCAGGACTTGAGCCATCAACAGGCATGATATCTACAACATGCAACAATAATTTGGTACGCTTTAAATGTTTTAAGAAACGAATACCTAGACCAGCACCATCCGCTGCTCCTTCGATTAGACCAGGAATATCGGCAATCACAAAGCTAGTATCAGGGCCTAAAGTTACTACACCTAAATTTGGGATAAGCGTTGTAAAAGGATAATCAGCTACTTTTGGAGTGGCTTTAGATACAGCGCGAATTAGTGTTGATTTACCAGCATTAGGAAGTCCAGCTAAACCGACATCAGCTAATACCTGTAATTCTAAACTTAAATTACGAATTTCTCCTGGTTTACCAGAAGTTGTTTTACGTGGGGCACGATTAGTACTAGTTTTAAAGCGTGCATTACCTAATCCGCCATAACCACCATTAGCAATTAAAGCAATTTCATTATCATTTTTTAAGTCAGTTATAAGCTCGCCAGTTTCAATATCAGTGACCAAAGTTCCAACTGGAACTCTAATATAAAGATCATCTCCACCCTTACCAGCACAATTACAGCCTTCTCCAGGGCGGCCATTTTGTGCTTTGAAGTGATGTCGATAGTGAAATTCAGATAGAGTATTTATTTCGGAAGTGGCCTGCAAATAGATATCGCCGCCTTTTCCTCCGTCTCCACCATTTGGACCACCAAATGGTATATATTTTTCACGACGAAAACTCAAACAGCCGCCACCACCGTTACCTGCCGCAACAATTATTTTTGTTTCATCTACGAATTTCATAATACTTCTTTGGGAGTCCCGACTTGGCTAACGCTTAGCCGGGAAAGGAATGATTTTATATTTAAGCTTCTAAAGCTTGAATATCTATATATTGACGATTTAGGTATCCACGCTGATTAAATACTACGCGGCCATCAACTTTAGCAAATAAAGTATGATCAGTTCCCATGCCTACGTTATTACCAGGATGAAATTTAGTACCACGTTGTCTTACTAGAATATTACCAGCTCTAACGATTTGACCACCAAATTTTTTCACACCAAGATATTTAGGATTGGAATCGCGTCCGTTACGCGAACTACCACCTGCTTTCTTATGAGCCATGCCTAACCTCTTAAATTTCTAATTTATTGAACGATATCAGTAATTTTAACTTTTGTATAAAGCTGACGATGACCTTGCTTTTTATCATGGTGTTTACGACGCTTAAACTTGATAATGATAATTTTTTTACCTTTACCTTGCTCAAGAACTTCAGCTTTAACTTTAGCGCCTTCAACTTGTGGGGCACCAACAGTAATATTGTCGCCATTAGCTACCAATAAAACTTCTTCGAATTCTATTTCTGAACCTTGATCAACAGGCAGTTTTTCAATTTTAAGCTCATCGCCTTTTTTTACAACATACTGCTTGCCGCCGGTTTTAATTACAGCATACATGGGGAAATCTCCTAACATATTTCACAAATTTGAGTGCGAACATGATAGCATAATTTTTCTAAAAACCAAAGAGAATACAAAAAAATGTTAGATGAGTTATCTAAGCAAAAAAAGCTTATATATCAAGAAATTAGCAATATTTTACACGATTTTTCTTGGGTAGAGCAATATTCTACATCATCATTATTAAAATTAAAAATCAAAAAACCTAGATTTGTTCGCTCTGAACTGACACTAATTATAGGCCAACACTTTCAAGTACCTAAAGAAACCATATCAAAATTGGCCTTAATTGGCGAGTTATTACATTTTGCCACTAAATTACATGATGAAATTAGTAACGATAAAAACGAGAAAGCCATTAAAAATAATGAAAGTTGTGTTTTATTAGGTGATTATATTTATACTGTGGCTTATCAAAAAATGCTTGAAATTAATAATATGGAAATCATGGCTATTTTTGCTAAACACTGTGAGCTAATGGCTGAATGTGAGGTAGATGGAAATATTACAGATAAATATGCATTATTATTCCGCGCTTTAGGCCAATGCATAACAATTTTAGCTCTTCAAAAAAATAATATAAATTTAATTCCTGAATTATTTTATCAATATGGATGTTTTTATATTAGTAAAGAAGAGCTATATAAAGAAAATTACAGTAATATTTTAAAAACTCTGGATATTACTCTAGCTCTTTAGGAACTGCAAAAATTCCAGGAGCATTACGTAAATATTCCTGATAATCCATACCATAACCGTAAATAAATCTGTCTTTAATTTCTAAAGCACTAAAGTCTGCTTTTTGTAAGCATTCAGGGCCACGATCTTTTTTCTTAGTAATTAAAACTGCTGTTAAAACTTCTTTTGCGCCTTGCTCTAAACAATATTTTTTAATTTCAGCTAGTGTCTGACCGCCATCTAAAATATCATCGATTAATAAAACTGTACGATTTTTAAGAATGGCTCGTGGTGTTGCTACCCATTCAATTTCTCCACCACGGGTTGCACCCTTGTAGCGAGTTGCATGAATATAATCTATTTCCATAGGAAAATGCAGACGACGTAATAAAGTTCCAGTTGCAACTAAACCACCGATCATAACTGTTAAACAAAGAGGATTAGTACCACTTAAAGCTGATTCAATCTTAAACGCCATTTCATCAACAGCATTTTCTACTTCATCTTTGCTGAACAATAGGGTTGAACGGACCGCAACATCGCGTATATGCGCTATATCTGTTTCCATAATATATCTATATCTCTCTTTTTATTTATTTACTTATAACGAGTAGGATCAGTTACTCCCAAATCTTTAAAACCTTGCTTTCTATAATGGCAGGAATCACATCTGCCACATGCTTTTCCATCTTGATCTGCTTGATAGCAAGTAACGGTTTCAGAGTAATCAACTCCTAACTCTAGACCTTTTTCTATCGTTTGAGCTTTACTAAAATACAGCAATGGAGTTTTAACTTCAATCTTTTTACCAGATACTGTTGTCTCTGTAGCTAAGTTAAATAAGTTTTGTAGCGCTTCAAAATATTCTGGGCGACAATCACAATAACCAGAATAATCTGCACTTGTTGCGCCAGTATAAATTTCTTCAGCACCAATAACTTCAGCCCAAGCTAATGCCATAGTTAAAAATATCGTATTACGTGCTGGAACATATGTGGCAGGTACTTTACCATCACCGTTATGATCTGGAATTGTGACATTTTTATCTGTTAATGCAGAGCCCTTTATTTCATTTAAAAAATCTAAATTTATTATTTTATGCTGGGTAACACCGAATTTTTCTGCCAATTTTTTAGAAGAGTTTATTTCTGCTGAATTTTTTTGACCATAATAAAAACTTAGCGCATAACATTCAAAATTACTAGATTTTGCAATTGCTAGAACTGTTGCAGAATCTAATCCTCCAGAAACTAACACTACTGCTTTTTTTTTCATATTTTTTTTAATTTACCGCTTGACGTTAATATCTAAAATCGTTAATATTTAACCACTTCACTGTTCCTCGGTAGCTCAGTGGTAGAGCAGGTGACTGTTAATCACTTGGTCGATGGTTCGAATCCGTCCCGAGGAGCCAATCTAAATTAATTTCTTTCTTTTGCATAAGATACAATAATCGGACGACCTTTTAATTTAAATTGATTTAATTTTAAAGCCTTCTTTGCATCTGATGCTGACTCAAACGTTATAAACCCAAAGCCTTTACTCTCTCCAGTATTTCTATCACGAACAATTCTAATTTCTACAATTTTTCCGTATTTAGAAAAAACTCGATCAATTTCTCCTTTGCTTATTTTATAGGGAATATTTCCCACGTATAACTGACTGATATTATTGCTTATATTGAAGCCCGAAAAGAGCTTATTAAATAATCTTTTGAACATATTGAAACCTTCTAATTATGCTAATATTAAATGAGGAAGATAAATACGGAGATTATAATGGATAAAAATACTTTTTTAAAGCTATTAACCTTATCTATAGCAGCTGCTCCACTTGGCAACTCTTTTGCTAAAGATAACACTCAAAATAATGGATTAATTATGGGGTACTGGAATAGTGCTATAAAAAACGATAGTCCCTTTCACATCAGTAACTTAAGAATTATTAATGAACATAGAGGATCTTTAGTTGAAGTTGTAAGAGAGCAATTAGGCCCTAAAGATCAAGCTTTAATGTATAAATTAGAAACTAATTATCTTGGTCAATTAAGCTTTGATACCGAAATTACTTTAACTGATAATAAAAATAACCTAGTTAGTGTTTGCTTTTTGCACTCAGGAATTGGTAGTTATTTTGCAAATCCTGATTTTACCGGTTCATATTGCAGCAATTCTAATTTATTTGTTAATCCATCATATGATATTAGCAATAATACTTACGATGCAAAATATACTATATCTCGCTATAAAAAATTAAGCCGTATTTTTATTTTTGGCGACAGTTTATCTGATACTGGAAATACCTACAAAATGGACATGGGGACAGTACCAATATCTCCACCATATAACAAAGGCCATTGGACAAATGATTTAGTATGGCATGAATATTTTATTCAAAAGATTAGCTTACCAGAATATGCTGTACATAATTACGCCTTTGGCGGTGCACGTGCTATTCAAGGATTATTACCGATTCCAAGCTTAGAAAAACAAATTAATAATTTTTTACTATGGAATAAAACGATTGATCCATATGCTTTATATGCTATTTGGATTGGCGGCAATGATTTTATTAATGGCGACTATGATGATGTAAATGAAAAAGTTTCTACCGTAATTAATAAAATTGGCGAACAAATAGAAGTTCTAATTGCAAGAGGTGCTCGCTATTTTATTGCTCCATCATTACCTGATTTAGGACATATTCCGCGCGCACGGGAAATGGATGAAAAACTAGGTACACATGAATTTTCTAAAAAACAGCATGAAACTGCTGTTTTATTTCAAGAATTGTTAGGTAAAAAAATATCTGAGTTACAAAATAAGTATAAGGATAATATATTTATTAGTCCAAAAGCTCTTAGTATTGCTGAAGAAATTATGAATAATCCTAATAATTTTGATATCAAAGACTCTTTTGATCGCTGCAATCCAAACACATATAGTGAATATGTACTTGAGCCTTGTAATAAACCATATGATTATATGTTCTGGGATGATATTCATCCTTCATCACATACTCATAAAATAATCGCAGAGTTTTTATATAATATGCTTATTGAAAAAGGATTTAATTTTGATCCTGAATTAATAGCTGCTAACCCTGATAATGATTTTATTTATCAGCAAAACAAAAAGGCTATCGATGCCATGACTAGTGAACATATCACACTAGACGGTAATAGCCCGTTATTCTAAACTACTCTATCGGTTTTTGAGGCTGGTCCCCTTTCTCTGTTGGATCAGTCTCAGAATCAAATTCAAGTGACGGAAAAGCTGACGAATCATCAAATATAACTTCCTGTTTTGGATATGGCATCACTATCCCCTGCGCTTTTAATGCACGCCATAACTCCAACATTACCATAGATTTTACTCGTGGGCGTGAGGAGTTTTTACGAAGATCTATATAATAACGAACATTAAAAATTAAACTATATTCTGCAAATTGATCTAAAAATACTTCTGGAGAAGGATCTTCGGCAACATACTCTGACTCTTTCAGTGCATTGTACAAAATCTCTTGTACAAAAAGTGGATCATCGTGAAATGCTACTCTTACAGGAACTACTGTACGAACAATATAATCCTGAAATGTCCAGTTAGTTACAGCTTTACCTACCAAATCAGCATTAGGAATAATTACTTCCATATAATCCCAAGTTCTAAGAGTTACTGATCGCATTCCTATTTTTGTGATTTCCCCTTCAAATTTATCAATAGTCACTCTGTCACCAGTTCTAACTGGACGTTCAAGTAATAGAACAAAACCACTTACTAATTGCTCAACAATTCCTCGTAGGGCCAAACCAAGACCAACAGTTAAACCGGCAAGAGCAAGAGAAATATTAGCAAATGGTATTTCTAACACTCCCAGTAAAAGTACTAAAAATCCAATAATAGCGACTATATACTGCAAAAATACCGCAAAACTATTACGACTTCCTAAATCTTTAGTATTTTTAAATACCCAGCGATAAGAAAACTCACGACTCCATTTTGTTGCCCAAACTACAATTAATAGCACAAAAACAGAAGCCAAAATTTTATTTAAAGTTATAGGCGTAGTATCACTAACAAAAAAGATTGGAGTATCAAGATAAATATGCAACGACTGTAAAGCAAAGCTTTTACCAGCCCAACCAGAGAATACAAAAATTGCAAATACTGCTAATAAAAATAAAACTAAATTTAATAACTTGGTTATTGGTTTTAATACTGATTCGTTCCATAACCAACCATTAGTAACTTGTTTAATAAATAAAGTGGAGACAAATCCCATGATATCGGCGATTAATCCACTTAAAATGGACCATAATGCAATGACGAATAAAACTCGGCCTTCAACAACCCAAATACGCCATGCCAAATTTACAAATCCTAAAAGACCAATAATTGCACTTGATAAAACCGTCAATGGAAAGAGAAAAGCTACAAAACGCAATGTTTTTTTCACATATGGTCTTGGCTTTAATTTTTCCTCTATTAAATTTGGTACGATATCCCAGCCGCGTAATAGTGGAAATGACACTACTAATAAAAATACCATGAATAATCTATCAATTAACTGCTCGACTAATAAAGTCTCTGATAATTGATGAGTCAGTAATAACAAAGAAGTTAGAATAAATCCTAAAAATAGTGAATAACGTAAACCGTAATAAAGTTTTACATCACGTCCCGATACATCCCCAACATTTTCTAATAATAAAATTTGTGAAATTAATAAGAGCGATGAAAATATTAAGTATAAAATACTCAATGCAACAACAACAAAATATACTCGATAACTAATATCGTATAACCAAATAAATAATAAAAAATTGGTAAATATTGCAAACAACCAAATATTTTTAGTGATTATACGTGATGCAACATAAATAGCTTTAAAAGAAAAACTTTTAGTATCAGCATCTTTATAGAAATATTTTATATGAGAAAAAACTCTATAAATAACAAACCAAGCAGCAAGCCAAAAAACCTCAAAAATAAAAATTAAGTATTTACTAAAAACACTTCCTTTCTCATAACCATCGACAATTTGTGAAATAAAATTTTCAACGTTATACCAAATTAACGCAGGTAAATCTTTAAGCTCTAATAATACTGATTTCCAATCACTAAAACTCTCTGGAAGTTTATCACGCTCAAAAATATCTCGATTTAAACTAACGCGACTTTCTGATAGGAAAAAATTTAATTTTTCTTTAATAGCTATTAATTTTTGCTGCTCTTTAACAAATGAAATTTGAAAGTCGTTAATTAATTTTGCTGATTTTTCATAATTATCACGACTAATAAATTTATTTTTATATGATTCTTCTTGAGTCGTTTT
>CAYGUI010000009.1:0-33940 GCA_964353115.1 uncultured Gammaproteobacteria bacterium | reverse complement strand
GAGTTATCTAATGCTACAATCTTAATTAAAGGATCAAATAAATTTAAAATGTGGGAAATTACCGATGCTTGTTTGGCTAACTGATTTTTTGGCAAATCACTATCATATCTTTAAAATTTTTCATTATTTAACTTTGCGCGCAATATTAAGTTGCATAACAGCTTTAGTTTTAACTTTAATACTAGGGCCAAAATTAATCATTAAAATGACTAATTTGCAGTGGGGACAGCCAATTCGCGAGGTTGGTCCTGAACGTCATCATATTAAAAAAGGTACGCCAACCATGGGTGGCTTGCTTATTTTATCGTCAATATTAATTACTAGTTTATTGTGGTCAAATTTAGCTAATAAATATGTCTGGATTTTATTATTAGTGACTTTAGGCTTTGGCTTAATAGGTGGTTATGATGATTATAAAAAATTAATACTAAAAAATTCAAAAGGTCTGTCCGCTCGTTATAAATTTATTGGACAATCAATACTAGCTTTATTTGTTGGCTGTTATATTTATTTTTCGCCACATACAGAAATAGTCACTAATTTATTAATTCCATTTTTTAAAAATTATTATATTTATTTAGGGCCTTTTTTTATAGTTTTGGCTTATTTTGTTATTGTTGGGACTAGTAATGCTGTAAATTTAACTGATGGTCTAGATGGTTTAGCTATTTTGCCAACGGTTTTAGTTACTGGTGGTTTGGGGATTTTTGCTTATTTATCAGGTCATGCAAATTTTGCTGAATACTTATTAATTCCTTATATACCTGGTATTGGAGAAGTAGTAGTTATTTGTGGTGCAGTTATTGGAGCGGGGCTTGGTTTCTTATGGTTCAATACTTATCCAGCACAAATTTTTATGGGTGATGTTGGCTCGTTAGCGCTCGGTGGTATGTTGGGAACTTTGGCAGTATTAGTGCATCAAGAAATAGTATTATTTATTATGGGTGGAGTTTTTGTAGCTGAAGCTATGTCTGTAATATTACAAGTAGCATATTTTAAATATACTGGTGGTAAGCGTATATTTTTAATGTCTCCGCTTCATCATCATTTTGAGCTTAAAGGTTGGGAAGAGCCAAAAATTATTGTAAGGTTTTGGATCATAACTTTTATTTTAGTTTTGATAGGGTTATCAACACTTAAGATTAGGTAATAGTGATGGATAATTATTTATTATCGTATTTGATGATTTTAGTTAATAAAGATAAAATTCCAAATTACAGAAAAGAATTATCTAACTTAAGGAGAGAGGATAATTTTACCTACCAAGTTGGGATTTATATTCGTAATACTAGAAAATATATTGAAGATACAATGTGGAGAACTGGTCTATTTGGTGGTCAAGAATGTAGAATTGCCCGCTATACACAAATAGTTCCCAATCATGTAAAACAAATTTATGGAGTTTTATTAAAAAGCGATAGCGAAATGTGCCCTGTTCATAAATTTATAAGTATTTATTTAATAGCAAAAGAAGCTAAAGAATCTTGTTGTTTAACTAGAAAGCCAGAAACACAAAGATTCTATGAAAATTTAGTTAATTTTGGAATATTAGAGTATATTCCAAGTTCTTTTATGGATTTGTCATTAAGTAGATAATTTTTTTAGCTGTGAATATAAGTATTAGTCACAAAATCAAAATCATTTTTTTCATTCTTACTAAAATTTTCGGTATCTATTAATTTCCAATTATTTTTATCCCAGCTAGGAAAAGCTACATCGCCATCAACATCTGCATCAACAATAGTTAAATACATTTTATCGGCAACATTTAAAGCCTGCTCATAAATTTGCGCGCCGCCAATAACCATAATTTCTTTGTTATATTCACGAGCTTTATTTATTGCAGAATCTATACTGTCGCAAATAATAGTATCTTTATGATTAACAGCATAATGTTTATTGCGTGAGATTATAATATTTATTCTATTAGGCAATGGTTTTTTAATAGACTCAAAAGTTTTTCGACCCATAATTATGGGCTTATCTAAAGTTAATTTCTTAAAATTTTTTAAATCATCGGATAAATGCCATGGCAAATTTCCCTTACATCCGATAATATTATTTTTACTAATTGCTGCAATAATAGAAATAGTCATACAGCAATTGGTGCTTTAATATTTGGATGTGCTTCATAATTTAGAATTTCAAAATCTTCAAATTGATATTCAAAAATAGAATTTGGTTTACGCTTTATATCTAATTTTGGTTGAGCAAAAGGCTTGCGAGTTAATTGCTCTTGGGCCTGCTCAATATGATTACTATATAAATGCGCATCACCTAAAGTATGAACAAATTCACCAACTTCTAAATCACATTGTTGAGCTATCATATGAGTTAATAAAGCATAGCTTGCAATATTAAAGGGTACTCCTAAAAAAATATCAGCAGAGCGTTGGTATAGTTGGCATGACAGTTTGCCATCAGCAACATAATATTGCTGTAATATATGGCAAGGAGGTAGAGCCATTTCATTAATTAATGCAGCATTCCATGCTGATATAATTAAGCGGCGGGAACTAGGATTAGCTTTTATTTCTTCAATTAAATTACTAACTTGATCAACTACACCACCATCATAATCAGGCCACGAACGCCATTGATAGCCATAAATCGGACCTAAGTCACCATTTTTATCTGCCCATTCATCCCATATTCTTACCTTATTATCGTTAAGATATTTAATATTTGTATCACCACGTAAAAACCACAATAGCTCATGAACAATTGATTTTAAATGTAATTTTTTAGTCGTTGTCAGTGGAAATCCTTTTGAAAGATCATAACGAGTTTGGTAACCAAAAACTGATAAAGTTCCGGTATTTGTACGATCATCTTTTTTGATGCCATTTTCTAAGACGTGCTTTAATAGTTTTTGATATTGTTCCATGAGTATGTTATATTTAAGTTATTTTAATAAGAAAGAGTTATGAAAGCTCCTAATATAGATATTATAATTTCTAGAAGCCCGGGCGCAAGCTCTAAGGTCGAAATTATAGATCGTGGCGATGATCCAGCAACTATTTTTGATTTTTGGGGTTGTAGTGGTCAACCAGGACCAGCTTTAACGAAAGTAGCGGCAGATATCTCTAATCGTAATAATGGTGTAAATCCAGCAAGCTTTTTAGTTCACACTGGGGATTTTTGTTATCCATTTTCTCCAAGTAATAAATTCTCTCGTGCATTTAACCGCTATTTTAATCGTCCATTAGAAAAAAATAATTTACCGTGTTTAATGACGGTTGGTAATCACGAGGCTAATAGAAGTTCGGCATATTATGCAGCATATAATAAATGGTCGCGTCAGTATTTTTTAAGAATATTAAAGGTTTTATTTATCCCAATAAAATTAATTGTTTTAATAAGTTTATTTATCTTTTCCCCAATTCATATCTCATTATCAAAATTACAGGGTTTGCCGTGGAATTTTTATTTTAAACGCAGACTTTTTCATCATCATGCAAATGCTGGCAAAGACTCAAGTCAAGTCATGCCTGATTATGCAGATTTTATTGCGCGCGGAATTAATACAAAATTTTTTAAATTTAATCGCGAAAAATATGTAAATATTCGCGGTAATTTTATTTACAAAGATAAAGGTGAGATTGTAACAGCTGTTGAAAATTTTGCGCCACGTTTCATTTGTCCTGATAGCTATTATGCAGCAGAAATTAAAAATAGAGATAAGAAACTTAAGGCTGTAATTTTAGTAATCGATACTAATGAATTTTTGGGTGATCAAGATCAGCAAGAATGGTTTGCAAATCAATATAGATATTATTCTGAACAAAATATTCAAATTATAATTAGTCGCCATCACCCAAGTATGGCTGCAGATAAAAGAGCTATTGGTAAAAAATTTGAAGCTGATAAATATCCAGGTGGAGATGTAAATTCAGAGCAACATAAGGATCTTTTATTTTCTTATTTTGCGCAGGTCGAGGCTGAAATAAATGAAATAATAAATGATAAATGTGATGAAAATTATAAAAAAATACGAATTGATATTTCTGCACATGCTCATCATGCAAGTTTAATTACAGGGCCAAGACATATTTCAATTGTGGATGGCGGCGGCGGCGGTGCATCGCAACAAGCTTACAAAATTTCTGGGTGTAAATTTGCGTCTGAGGAGCATGGATCATCCAGAATTATATTAAATGATAAGGAAGTAACATATAGGCGCTATGGTATTTCAGGAAAAAATTATGAGTTATCTTTTGATAAAAATGGAGAAATAGAAAATTTTCAAAAGCCAGGATATTTACGAAAAAAAGATAAGCATAAATTATTGTTTCCACAAAAAATAACTAATAAATTTTTGAAAAAATGTAAAAAAATATGGCGTGAAAATACTTGGGTGATAACATCTATATTAGTTTCAGGGTTATTATTTCTCGCAGTATTTCCGCTTCAAGGTTTAATTTTTGCAGCAATAGCGAGCTCTATATTTTTAGCTGCAAGCTATGCTGCTCGTGAAGTTGTGTTTAGACAATTACTAGATTTAGGCGGATTTTTTAGAAAAATTTATCAATCTTTTGGCGCTAAAGTCCCAACCCAATTAGATTATTATAAAGCTATGGATTATTTTGCAGTTGAAATGGATGAAAGAAAAGTAGTTCCTTGTTCTGCATCTGCATCTGAAACAGCAGCCTTTATCCACGCCGCGGATAGAGGAACATCATCAGCCCCACAAGTATCATCGCAACAGAAAGCAGTTGGCCCATGGTCATCCAGTCGAACGCGATAAACCCTAGCTGGCGATCTGGTGAGCGGAAAAATTCTAAACCAAAGCGAATAATGCCATAACAGATTAAAAATAATCCTGAAGTTTTACCTGTTGCGCGCGGTTTTTTTGAGTAAATAAATAAAATTAAAAATAATACAACGCCCTCAAAA
The DNA here is from genome assembly GCA_964353115.1 of uncultured Gammaproteobacteria bacterium. Lineage (GTDB taxonomy): Bacteria > Pseudomonadota > Gammaproteobacteria > JAGOUU01 > JAGOUU01 > CAYGUI01. The sequence goes on along the minus strand of CAYGUI010000009.1, from coordinate 29,044 downwards.
AAAGCTTCATATAATTGCGATGGATGACGTGGTAAATTTCCAGCTCGTGGAAACTTCATTGCCCATGGCACATTAGAAACTCTTCCCCACAGTTCACCATTAATAAATTTCCAATTCTACCAAGCCCCAGGCCAATTGGAGTTAAAGGTGCAAGAAAATCTAATAATTTTACAAAATTTAGTTTGTATTTTTTGCTAAAAATTAGCGCAGCTAAAATTACGCCAAGTAAACCGCCGTGGAAAGACATTCCACCTTCCCAAAGTTTAAATATACTAAGAGGATGATTTTTATAAATTGAAAAATTATAAAACAATACATAACCGAGTCTGCCACCTAAAACAATCCCAATTGCGCAATAAAAAATTAAATTTGTTAAATCATCAACAGTAAATTTAGGATCAAGACTTTTAATTCTTGCTTTACCAATAAGAAAAGCTGCTAAAAGTCCAAATATGTACATTAAACTATACCAAAGTACTTTTATTGGTCCAATAGTAAAAGCAACAGGATCGATGTGTGGATAATGAATCATATTATTTGCCTATTAAAATTAATACAGAAATTATTATTAGTATTACTATGAATGATTTTCGTAAGATATGCGATGGTATTGTAAGTGACATAGTTGCAAAGATATTAGCAAATATTACGCTGCTAATTCCAATAGTAAGTGCTGCAGGCCAATAAACAAAACCTATTGAATACGCTGAATGATTTGGTAAATTCAAAAATAAATAATTTATTGAAGAAATTAGTGCAATAACCATACCTGTAATTGCTGCAGTACCTATAGCCTTTCTAACTTCAAGTCCTGCGAAATTATAAATTGGTACGGCAAAAACACCACTGGCAAGACCACTTAAGGATGAAATACAGCTAACGATAGTGCCGATGAAAGTTGTAAAGACCCATGATTTATAATATTTATTTTTTTTATAATCATTAATATCTTTTTTTTCAGATTTTTCTTCAGAATCTTCAGGCGGCTTTTGAGGTCGGATATCTAATAACATAAAAACAGAAATGCTTAATAAAATAGTGCCAAATAACATTTTTAATTCTTTTGCGGGTAAAAATTTAACAATTTGTGGGCCAATAATTGATCCTAATAACAATCCTGGTAAAAAGCGTAAAAATAGATCAAATTCAATATGCCGATATTTAGCATGAGTTCTGGATGCTGATGCCATAGAAAAGAAATTGCATACCATTGATGTTCCAATAGCTAAATGAATAGATAATGCAGAGCTAAATTTTAAAATTGAAAAAATATAAATTAAGCTTGGAACAACAATAGTTCCACCGCCCAATCCTAAAAATCCACTTAATGCGCCAGTGAATACTCCTAATAGTAAAAATATAAATATTAATAAATAAATATGATCCATAATTATGTAATTCCGTCATTCCCGTAAAATTCCGTCATTCCCGTAAAATTCCGTCATTCCCGCGTAGGCGGGAATCTAAAATATTTTTTATAGACAGGATAAAGCAAAGTTAATGCATCGTGATAAACCGTATATTTAAAATTAACGATCTTATCCAAAGTGTACCAATATGGAGCCCATTTTAAATTGCGAAATTCATTATTTGTTGTATTGTCTACTAAATTGGGGTCAATATTTTTTTCAAGAGCTAAAAGAAACCATTTTTGTTTTTGGCCAATATAGTCACTGCGCTGCTGAAATTTTATAATATGCTCGGGGTACTCATAATAAAACCAATCTGTTGCGGCTAAAATATTAACTTGGTCAGCATTAAAGCAGGTTTCTTCCTTTAATTCACGTGCTGCAGCTTGCTCTGGCGTTTCATTTTGTTCAATTCCGCCTTGGGGAAATTGCCATGCTCCACTTATTTTCTGCCGCTCGCCGACTAAAACCTCACCTTTTGTATTAACTATAACCAATGCGACGTTGGGCCGAAACTTTTCTTTATTCATATATTAATAATAATCTATAATGGCGAGATGAAAAACATAATTTTAGCTGCCAACTGGAAAATGAATGGAAGTTTGGCGAATAATGAAAATTTAATCAATTGTTTCAAAGATTTTAAGTCAGATAAAGCACAGATTATTATTTTTCCGCCATATTTATATTTATCTCAAATATCCGAATTACTAAAAAATACAAATATTAGCTTTGGTGCACAAGATGCTAGTGAGTTTGAGAGCGGGGCTTATACAGGACAAATATCAGTAAATCAACTTAAAGATGTTGGTTGTAAATATTGTATTATTGGTCATTCTGAGCGGCGTAGTTTATGTCAGGAAGATAGTGATTTAGTAGCGCGCAAAGTAAAGGCTGTATTGTCACAAAATATTACACCTATTTTATGTGTTGGTGAAAACAAACAAGAGCGTGAAGAGACTCGAGCTTTTGAAGTTGTTGAGCGCCAGCTTGCAGCAGTTGTTAATTTGCTTGGGATTGAAAAATTTTCTGGTATAATCATTGCCTATGAGCCAGTTTGGGCCATAGGTACTGGGTTGGTTGCAACACCAGAGCAAGCAGAAGAAATGCATGAATTTATTAGAAAATTTTTAAATAATATACCAAATTTAAAAATTCTTTATGGCGGTAGTGTTAATGCAAATAATGCAGCACAGTTATTGACACAAAAAAATATTGATGGTGCTTTAATTGGTGGGGCATCATTAAAAGGCGAAGAATTTTTAAAAATTTGTGAAGAGACGGCGAGAATATAATAATGGTTTTACAGCAATTAGTTACTTTAGTTCATTTTATTTTAGCAATTAGTATTATCATACTTGTGTTATTGCAGCATGGTAAAGGCGCTGATGTTGGTGCTGCTTTTGGTAGTGGCGCTTCAAATACTTTCTTTGGTAGTGCTGGATCTGGTAGTTTTTTGTATAAAGCTACTTGGATTTTGGCGTTAGGATTTTGCATAACAAGTATATCTTTAACATATTTTGCGTCAACACAGCACAAACACTTATTACCAGGTGTTCCTAAACAACAAATTTCGCAACCTGCATCAAATTCTGATGTTCCTTCAAAAAAATAAATAGTTTCCAGCCGACGTGGTGGAATTGGTAGACACGCTATCTTGAGGGGGTAGTTGCTTTTAGCTGTGCCGGTTCGAGTCCGGCCGTCGGCAAAATTTTCAAATTTGTTCTTCATAAAAACATTCGCAAATAAAAACATTCTCTGTTAAAATTAGCCCAGAATTTGTTTATTAATTATTTAAATGTTAGAAAACTATCTTCCAATTTTAATATTCTTATTGATAGGTGTCGTCATTGGTTTTGCTCCAATGATCTTAGGGCGTATATTGGCTCCTTATAAACCTGATAAAGAAAAAAACTCTGCATATGAGTGCGGCTTTCCAGAATTTTCTGATGCACGCTCAAGGTTCGATGTTCGCTTTTATCTTCTCGCGATCGTATTTATCTTATTTGATCTTGAAATAGCTTTTTTAGTGCCATGGGCAGTAGTTATTAAACAAATTTCAATTGCAGGTTTTATTTCGATGTTATTATTTTTAGCTTTATTACTAATGGGTTTTATCTATTTATGGCGTAAAGGGGCATTAGAATGGGAATAGAAGGTGTTTTAAAGCAAGGTTTTGTAACCACTAGTGCTGATGCATTAATCAATTGGGCGCGAACCGGATCATTATGGCCTGTAACTTTTGGTCTTGCTTGTTGTGCAGTTGAAATGATGCATGCAAGTGCTTCACGTTATGATTTAGATCGGTTGGGAACTTTTTATCGTCCAAGTCCGCGTCAGTCAGATGTTATGATTGTTGCTGGAACTCTTTGTAATAAAATGGCGCCAGCTTTGCGCAAGGTTTATGATCAAATGGCTGAGCCGCGTTGGGTAATTTCAATGGGATCTTGTGCCAATGGTGGTGGTTATTACCATTATTCTTATTCTGTAGTTAGAGGATGCGATCGCATCGTTCCTGTTGATATTTATGTACCTGGTTGTCCTCCAACAGCCGAAGCTTTGGTGTATGGCATAATTCAGCTACAGAAAAAAATTAAAGAAACAAATACAATCGCGCGCGATTAAAAGGCTTTTATATGAATTTTGGTGAAGAATTTTCTACTTTAAAAATAATTAGTGAAGATACTGTTGAAATAGAAAATAGCGAATTATTAAACTTTATGCGTAAATTACGTAATGAAGACAGTTTGCATTTTGAAGAGCTGATAGATCTTTGCGGTGTTGATTATCTTGATTATGGTAAAACTGAGTGGGAAACTTCTTCTGTAACTTCAGAGGGTTTTAGTCGAGGTGTTAAATTTTTAGAATGTAAAGATCCTAATGATGATTCACTGCGTTTTGCAGTCGTTTATCATTTATTATCCATTAAGCATAATAAAAGAATAAGAGTTCGCTGTTTTGCTGATTATATTGATAGTGTTCCTATGGTAAATTCTGTAATTGAAATTTGGAACAATGCTAATTGGTATGAGCGTGAAGCTTTTGATTTATTCGGAATTTTATTTGATGGTCACCCAGATTTGCGTCGTATTCTAACTGATTATGGATTTATTGGTCATCCTTTTAGAAAAGATTTTCCATTAAGTGGAAAAGTAGAAGTTAAGTATGACGAGAAAGAAGGTAGAGTAGTTTATCAACCAGTTTCTATTGAGCCACGAGTTTTAGTGCCAAAAGTAATTCGTGATGATAGTCGTTATGTGAGTGAAAATTAGTTATGTCATATTTTGATAATTACACTATAAATTTTGGTCCTCAACATCCTGCTGCACATGGTGTATTGCGTTTAATTTTAGAGCTTGATGGTGAAAATGTTGTACGAGCTGATCCGCATATTGGATTATTGCACCGAGGAACAGAAAAATTAGTAGAAACTAAACCATATAATCAAAGTATTGGTTATATGGATAGGCTTGATTATGTATCAATGATGTGTAATGAGCATGGTTATGTATTGGCGATTGAAAAATTATTAGGGGTGACGCCTCCAGTTAGAGCGCAATACATTCGTGTAATGTTTGATGAAATTACTAGAATTTTAAATCATTTATTATGGCTTGGTGCTCATGCTCTTGATATCGGTGCGATGACTTTATTTTTATACTGTTTTCGTGAGCGTGAAGATTTAATGGATTGTTATGAGGCTGTTTCTGGTGCTCGTATGCATGCTAAATATTATCGTCCAGGTGGTGTTTATCGTGATTTGCCAAATAGCATGCCGAAATATAAGGCATCTAAAATTCATAATCAAAAAGCAACCGATAAATTAAATTTAAATCGTGAAGGAAGTTTATTAGATTTTCTTGAAGATTTTGTTAATAAATTTCCAACAAGAGTTGATGAATACGAAAGTTTATTAACTGATAACAGAATTTGGAAACAACGTACTGTTGATATAGGTGTAGTTTCTCCTGAGCGTGCTATGCAGCTTGGATTTACTGGGCCAATGTTACGTGGTTCTGGTGTTGAATGGGATTTACGTCGTAAGCAGCCATATGAAGTTTATGACAAATTAGATTTTAAAATTCCAGTTGGTACTAATGGTGATTGTTATGATCGTTATTTAGTACGGGTTGAAGAAATGCGTCAGTCTAATAATATTATTAAGCAATGTATAGATTGGTTACGTAAAAATCCTGGGCCAGTGATTATAGATGATTATAAAATAGCACCACCACCACGTGAAGTAATGAAAGAGAATATGGAAGCAATGATCCATCATTTTAAATTATTCACTGAAGGGTACTGTGTGCCAGAAGGAGAAGCTTATGCTGCGGTTGAGCATCCTAAAGGTGAGTTTGGGGTTTATTTAATATCTGATGGTGCTAACAAACCGTATCGTGTTAAAGTTCGCGCTCCAGGTTTTCCTCATTTAGCTGCATTAGATGAAATGGTTCGCGGTCATATGTTAGCAGATGTTGTTGCGATCATTGGGACGCAAGATATTGTATTTGGTGAGATTGATAGGTAAGAGATAATTTATGTTATCCGATATAAGTAAACAAAATATTACAACTTGGATTAAACGTTATCCAGCAGATAAAAAAAAGTCAGGTTTGCTAGAAGCGTTAAAAATAGCACAAGAACAAAATAATGGATATTTAACTAAAGAATTGATAGCTGAAGTTGCTGATTTTTTAGAAGTATCAAGAATTGCAGCTTATGAAGTTGCAACTTTTTATTCTATGTATGAGCATAAAGAAGTAGGTAAGCACAAAATTTGTGTGTGTACTAATGTTTCTTGCATGCTGCGTGGTAGCGATGAAATTGTTAATCATCTAAAGGATAAGTTAAAAATTAACTTTAATGAAATAACTGCGGATAAAAAATTTAGTCTAAAAGAAGTTGAATGTTTGGGCGCTTGCGTTAATGCACCTGTTGTACAGATTGGCAAAGATTATCATGAGAATTTAACTTGTGAAAAAATCGACTCAATAATAGCGGGGCTTGATTAATTATGACTAATGAAGTTTGCTTTAGAACCTTACAATTTGATAAGCCTTGGACTTTAGAAAACTATAAAAAAGTTGGTGGTTATAAAGTTTTAGAAGATATTATAAAAAATAAAACTGATCCTACTAAATTAATAGCAGAGCTAAAAACTTCAGCCTTGCGTGGCCGCGGTGGTGCTGGTTTTCCAACAGGATTGAAATGGAGTTTTGTTAATCGTAATTCTCCTGGCCAAAAATATGTAGTTTGTAATTCTGATGAAGGCGAGCCAGGAACTTGTAAAGATCGCGACATTATGCGTTATAATCCGCACCAATTAATCGAAGGAATGATTATCGCGGGATATATTATGGGTGCAACAGTTGGTTATAACTATATTCGTGGCGAATTCATAGAACCATTTGAGCGAGTGGAGCAAGCTTTAAAAGAAGCTCATGCAGAAGGATATTTAGGCGATAATATTTTAGGAACAGATTTTTGTTTTGATTTACACAATACTTTAGGTGCTGGAGCTTATATTTGTGGTGAAGAGACCGCTTTATTAAATTCGTTAGAAGGAAAAAAAGGTCAGCCTCGTTTTAAACCACCGTTTCCTGCAAATTTTGGTCTTTATGGTCGTCCAACAAATATAAATAATACTGAAAGTTATGCATCTGTGCCGTTTATTTTACAACATGGCGGTCAAAAATTTTTAGATTTAGGTAAGCCAAATAATGGCGGAACAAAAATATTTTGTGTATCCGGTCATGTTGAGAAGCCTGGTAATTTCGAAGTACCAATGGGTATGAGTTTTAAAGAATTATTAGCTTTAGCTGGCGGTGTTTTAAAAGGTAAAAAATTAAAAGCTGTTATACCTGGTGGTTCATCAGCTCCTATTTTACCAGCAAACACAATGTTAGAGCTTACTATGGATTACGACAGTATAAGTAAGGCTGGGTCAATGCTTGGATCAGGCGCTGTTATTGTTATTGCTGAAGGAACTTGCATGGTTAGTTTAATAGAGCGCATAGCCTATTTTTACTATGAAGAATCTTGTGGACAATGCACGCCTTGTCGTGAAGGTACAGGCTGGATGTATCGTATTATAAAAAAAATAAATGAAGGTAACGGAAAAGAAGAAGACTTAGATAAATTATATAGTGTTGCTAAAAATATTATGGGCCGCACTATTTGTGCACTTGGTGATGCAGCAGCAATGCCAGTTATGAGTTTTCTTGATCATTTTCGTGATGAGTTTGTAGCAAAAATAAAGCATTAATATATGATTACTATAGAGATTGATGGCAAAGAGTTACAATTAGAGCAAGGTTCAATGCTAATAGAAGCAATTGATGATGCTAAAATTCCATTGCCGCGTTTTTGTTACCATAAAAAATTATCTGTTGCGGCTAATTGTCGTATGTGTTTAGTTGAAGTTGTTAATGCGCCAAAGCCGCTTCCTGCTTGTGCAACTCCAGTAACTGATGGCATGAAAGTGTTTACAAAGTCTAAAAAAGCTCGTGATGCACAACAGTCAGTTATGGAATTTTTGTTAATTAATCACCCGCTTGACTGTCCAATTTGTGATCAAGGTGGTGAGTGTGAGTTGCAAGATGTTTCTATGGGTTATGGTTCATCCCATTCGTTATTTGATGGTAATAAACGATCAGTTTATGATCATGATATCGGACCACTTATTTCTACTGATTTAACGCGCTGTATTTTATGTACTCGCTGTGTGCGTTTTGGGCAAGAAATTGCAGGTGAAGAAGAGTTAGGTGATGTTGGACGCGGAGAGCATAGCGAAATATCAACTTTTTTAAATAAAAGTGTTGAATCTGAATTATCAGGAAACGTAATTGACTTGTGTCCGGTTGGAGCATTAACTTCTAAACCATTTAGATATAAAGCACGTGCTTGGGAATTGCAACAACATCCAACTATTGCAGCTCATGATCCGCTTGGAACAAATATATATATGCATAGTCGTCGTCATCAAATTATGCGCACAGTGCCACGTGATAATGATGCAATTAATGAAAGTTGGATTTCGAATTGTGACAGATTTAGTTACGAAGCTTTAAATCATGCAGATAGAATAACTAAGCCGTTAATTAAAGTTGAAAATGGCTGGCAAGAAGTTTCTTGGGAAGATGCTCTTGAGTTTACTTCTTCAGGATTAAAACAATTTGTTGCTGAGTTTGGTAGCGATAAATTAATGGGATTAATTTCGCCATCTTCTACAACAGAAGAAATGTATTTGTTACAAAAATTATTACGTGAAATGGGATGTAATAATGTAGACCACAGATTAAGCCAAACTGATTTTTCTGATCAAGATGAATTTGGTGATTATCCAGGATTGTCTGATTTAAACATTAGTGATATTGAAAATTTAGATGCAATATTAGTTATTGGGGCAAATACTCGTAAACAAGTACCGTTATTTAATCATCGTATTAAAAAGGCTGCTGAAAATAACAATGCTAAAGTGATGTTTATTAATCCAATAAATATTGAACATAATTTTGTTGTTAATAATAATATTATTGCAAAAAATGGTGATTTAATTAGTGAATTAGATAATCAAGATGTAATCAATAATTTAAAAAATGCAAAAAATTCGCTAATCATAATCGGTTCATGGGGTAATAATGCAGATAATGCTGCAGAAATTAGACGCCATGCAAGTGAATTAGCTAAAAAAACAGAGTCAAAATTTGCTCTTTTATCTGAAGGCTCTAATAGTGCTGGTGCGTGGTTATCAGGTGCTGTGCCACATAGAACTTCAGCTATATTAGAAACTAGTTCTAGCGGCGTTAATGCTAAAGACTGCTTTATTAAAAAGGATATTAATGGCTTTATTTTATTTAATGTAGAGCCAGAATTTGATTGTGTAGCATCAGGTCGAGCTTTACAGAAAATTAATAGTTCAGATTTAGTAATAGTTTTTTCACCATTTGTGACTGAGCGTATGAAAAATTATGCGGATGTAATTTTACCAATAACCCCATATACTGAAACTTCAGGAACTTTTGTAAATATGCAAGGGGATTGGCAAAGTTTTCAGGCTTGTGTAAAACCATTAGGCGATGCTCGTCCAGGTTGGAAAGTTTTACGTGCTTTGGCTAATTTTGTAGATCTTCCGGGATTTGATTATGAATCTTCTCATGAAGTGCGTGATCAATTACAAGAAAAAGTTGAATATGCGAAAAAACATAGTAAAGGCAGTTGGATTGCGCCAAGTGAGAGTAAAATTACTGATAAAAACTTTGTAATAATACGTCAAAAGAATATATATAAGACCGATTTAATTGTACGTCGAGCTGATGCATTACAAAAAACAGCTGATGGAAAATTAACAGGTGCGCATTTTAATAAAAATACAGCAAAAAAACTTAATTTATCAGTAGATGCTAAAATGGTAGAGTTTTCTGAAGTAATAGGAAATTCTGTTATGCCGTTTTCTATAAATGATAATATCTCTGATAATGTTATTTTAATTATCACTGGAGATAATAATTCAACTAATTTAGATTTTAACGAAAATATTACTGACATATGCAGCAAGCACTAACCTTATTGTGGATTATTTTAAAAATAGTTGCGATTCTAATTCCTCTTTTAGTAGCAATCGCTTATTACACCTATGCTGAGCGTAAAGTATTAGGTGCTATGCAAAATCGCTTGGGACCCAATAAAGTAGGTCCATTTGGTTTATTGCAGCCTATAGCTGATGGTATTAAGTTAATATTTAAAGAAATTATTATTCCAACACCATCAAATAATTACTTATTTATTATTGCTCCAGCACTATCTTTTGGTGTTGCACTGGCTGCATGGGCAGTGATTCCTTTTGATCAAGGATTAGTGTTGGCAGATATAAATGTAGGCGTTCTATATATTTTGGCTATGAGCTCACTTGGAGCGTATGGAGTTTTAATATCTGGCTGGGCTTCAAATACTAAATATGCATTTTTTGGCGCTATTCGTGCTGCTGCGCAAATAATTTCATATGAGCTTGCAATGGGATTTGCATTAATAGGAGTTCTATTGGCGGCAGGTAGTTCTAATTTAACAATTATTGTTAATAAACAGTCCGGTGGTATTTTACATTGGTACTGGCTACCATTATTACCATTATTTGTAGTTCATTGGATTTCTGCTGTTGCTGAAACTAATCGCACACCTTTTGATTTAGCTGAAGGAGAGTCAGAAATTGTGGCAGGTTATCAAGTTGAATATTCTGGAATAAGTTTTGGTTTATTTTTTCTAGCTGAATATTCAAATATGATTTTAATGTCAATTTTAGCGGCTATCTTTTATATGGGTGGTTGGTTGTCTCCTTTCCAAGGCATTCCATATTTAGAAAATTTATTTGTATTTGTGCCAGGGATAGCTTGGTTATTTCTTAAAACAGCATTTTTTATGTTTTTATATTTATGGTTTCGAGCGACTTTTCCTCGTTATCGATATGATCAGGTTATGAGATTAGGTTGGAAAGTATTTATTCCAGTGACTATTACTTGGGTCTTTGTAGTTGCTTTTTTAGTGCGGTTTCACATTGGGCCATGGTTTCAATAGAGGTTTAGCGTGTTGACAAAATTTAAAAATATAATAAAAACTTTTACTTTAATAGATTTATTAAAAGGCATGAAATTGACTTTTAAAAATTTGTTTGCACGTAAAATTACTATTCAGTATCCAGAAGAAGAAACGCCAAAATCACCTCGTTTTCGTGGTTTACATGCATTAAGGCGTTACCCAAATGGTGAAGAGCGTTGTATTGGATGTAAATTATGTGAAGCTGTTTGCCCGGCTTTGGCAATTACTATTGAAGCTGAGCCACGTGATGATGGTTCAAGACGCACCACTAAGTACGAAATAGATTTATTTAAATGTATTTATTGTGGTCTATGCGAAGAATCTTGTCCGGTAGACTCGATTGTTGAAACAGATATTAGTAATTATAGCTTTGATGCTCGTGGACAAAATATTATGACTAAAGAGCAGTTATTAGAAATTGGTGATAAACACGAAGCGCAAATTGCTAAAAATAAAGAACAAGATAGTGAGTATCGATAAAGATGAATATAATAGATTTTAAATCATTAATATTTTATATTTTTGCTTTTTTAGCATTAATTAGTTCTATTGCCGTTGTAGCATCGCGCAATCCAGTTAGATCGGTTTTAAGTTTAGTTTTAACTTTTGTATTATCTGCTATTACGTGGGTCATTCTTGGAGCGCCATTTTTGGCCTTGAGTTTGATAGTTGTATATGTAGGTGCGGTAATGGTTTTATTTTTATTTGTTGTGATGATGCTTGATATTGAAATAGCAGAAATAAAAGAAGGTTTTAACCAGCATATAGTATTAACAGGCATTGTGGTTTTTGTAATGGCTGGATTTTTAATTTATTTTGCAACTGGATCATGGTTTAGCACAACTAATTTTCCAGTCCCGGCTATGCAACCGGCATCATACAATAATCTTAAAGAATTGGGTTTAAGATTATTTAGCAATTATTTGTATCAATTTGAGGTTGCTGGTGAGTTATTAACTGCAGCAGTTGTTGCTGCTGTTGCATTAGCATTTAATGGTGCTAAAAAACGTAAGAAACAAAATATTTCGATGCAAGTTCGAGTTACAAAAGATAAAAGATTAAAACTAGTAGATTTATAAAATGTTAACACTAAGTCATTGCTTAATTTTTAGTTCATTATTATTTTCCATTGGTATTGGTGGAATGGTGTTTAATCGCAAAAATTTGATCGCATTTTTAATGTGTATTGAATTAATTTTATTAGCAGTTAATACTAATTTTATTGCATTCTCGCATTTTTTAAAAAATATTGATGGGCAAATTTTTGTTTTCTTTATTCTTACTGTGGCAGCAGCAGAGTCTGCAGTAGGTCTTGCGATCATTGTTTTATTATTTAAAGATCGAAAAACAATTAATATTAATGATTTAAATTTATTAAAGGGGTAATTGTGGCAGAAGAACTTATGTATCATTTAGCCGTTGCAACTGTAATATTTCCATTATTTGGGGCAATTATTTCTGGTTTATTTGGAAAATATATTGGGCGCCGAGGGGCTCATATAGTTACTATTTCCGGTATTTTTATATCATTTTTATTATCTTTAATTATTCTTAAATTTTTTGTTATAGATAATAGTGATGGTATTGATGCTACTGCGTACACTTGGGCAACGATTGGTAAATTTAAGTTTGAAGTCGGATTTTTAATCGATAGTTTAACTGCAATTATGATTACCATAGTTACTTTTGTATCTCTTATGGTTCATATTTATTCTATTGGTTATATGGTAGATGATGATGGATATCAGAGATTTTTTAGCTATATATCATTATTTACTTTTGCGATGTTGATGTTAGTTATGGCCAATAATTTTATGCAGCTGTTTTTTGGTTGGGAAGGTGTTGGTTTAGTGTCTTATTTATTAATTGGTTTTTGGTTTAAAAAAGACAGCGCAGTTTTCGCTAATTTAAAAGCATTTTTAGTAAATAGGGTTGGTGATTTTGGCTTTTTATTAGGTATTGCATTTATATTATTAACTTTTGGTAGTTTGCACTATAGTGATATATTTTCTCAAGTCCCTAATATACCGGTGCAAAAACGTGAATATATAATGACTATTATTTGTATATTTTTATTTATTGGAGCTATGGGTAAGTCAGCACAAATCCCACTTCATGTGTGGCTCCCAGATTCAATGGAGGGTCCAACTCCTATTTCGGCACTTATTCATGCAGCAACAATGGTTACTGCTGGTATTTTTATGGTTTCTCGTATGTCGCCATTATTTGAATATTCTGAAACAGCTCGTTCATTTGTATTAATAATCGGAAGTACTGGCGCTTTATTTATGGGGATATTGGGCATAGTACAAAATGATATTAAGCGAGTTATTGCATATTCCACTTTATCGCAATTAGGTTATATGACTGCTGCTTTAGGGGCTTCTGCTTATCAGGCAGCAATATTTCATTTAGCAACGCATGCATTTTTTAAAGCATTATTATTCTTAGGTGCAGGTTCAGTTATTATTGGTATGCACCATGAGCAAAATATTTGGAAAATGGGTGGTATTAAAAAATATATGCCAATAACTTATTGGACTTTTTTAATTGGTTCGTTGGCTTTGGCAGGTTTTCCATTTTTTTCCGGATTTTATTCAAAAGATATAATTATAGAAGCAGTAGGTGAGTCTTCAATTTTTGGTTCTCATTATGCTTATTTTTGTGTACTAGCAGGTGTTTTAGCTACAGCTATTTATACTTTTAGAGTATTTTTTGTGGTTTTTCATGGTGAAGAGCGGATGTCAAAAGAGGAAAAATCGCATTTGCATGAAAGTCCTTTTGTTGTGTGGTTGCCGTTAGTTTTATTAGCAATTCCTTCAGCATTTCTCGGAATTTTGGGAGTTAAATATTTAGTATTCTCAGGGGTAAATAATTATTTCCATAATTCAATTTTAGTTTTATCACAAAACAATGTTCTTGCTATTGTTGGTAGTAATTTTAAAGGTGTTTTTAATATGGCATTTGAAAGCTTTTTAAGCTTGCCATTTTTATTGATTTTATTGGGAATCGGATCCACTTGGTATTTATATATAAAACAACCTGAGTTACCAGAAAAAATATCTGATAAATTTAGTTTTATTTACAAAATTTTAATTAATAATTATTATTTTGATAAATTTAATCAAATAGTTTTTGTAAAATCAGCGCAAAAAATTGGAAATGTTTTGTGGAAAATAGGCGATGTAAATATTATTGATGGTTTGTTAGTAAATGGCAGTGCCAAATCGATACGCGCTTTTGCAAATTATTTAAGTGGAAAGCAATTAGGCTTTGTTTATTTTTATGTAATGTCGATGTTAATTGGCATGTTAGTATTTTTTGTATGGTTGGTAAAATAAGATGAAGAACATAATAACGCAGTTACCATTATTAAGTATTATAGTTTGGTCTCCAATATTAAGTGGTTTATTTTTATTGGCATTTTATAAAGAGCATCAAGAGAGGCTTGTAAAAACATTTTCTTTATTTTTATCAATAGCTATTTTTTTTGTTTCATTATTTTTATGGGCATATTTTGATAGTAGTACAGCAAATATGCAATTTGTTGAAAAATTTTATTGGATTAGATCTTTAGGAGTTGAATATTATCTTGGAACAGATGGCATATCATTGCCGTTAGTTATACTTACTACCTTTGCTACTGCATTAGTTGTGTTAGCTAGTCAAAAATCTATCACACAGCACGTACCACAATATTTTGCTGCTTTTTTGATAATGGAAGGCTTAATGAATGGAGTATTTTTTGCTCAAGATTCCATGCTTTTCTATGTTTTTTGGGAAGCTATGTTGATACCGATGTATTTAATAATAGGTATTTGGGGTGGGCCAAATCGCGTTTATGCTGCTATAAAATTTTTCTTGTATACTTTTCTTGGCTCTGTATTAATGCTTGTCGCGTTAATTTATTTATATAATAAAATTGGTAGTTTTGAAATTGCTAAAATGTATGGTGCCAATATTCCATTTATGATGCAGTCATTTATCTTTTGGGCTTTTTTTGCTGCGTTTGCAGTTAAAATACCAATGTGGCCAGTTCATACTTGGTTGCCCGATGCTCACGTTGAAGCTCCAACAGGAGGCTCAGTAATTCTGGCGGCTATAATGCTTAAGATGGGCGGCTATGGTTTTATTCGTTTTTGTTTACCAATAGTTCCACAAGCAAGTTTATATTTTGCTCCCGCGATAATAGCTTTATCTTTAATAGCTGTAATTTACATTGGCTTTGTTGCTATAGTTCAAACTGATATGAAAAAATTAATAGCCTATTCGTCTATTGCGCATATGGGATTGGTAACTTTAGGTTTTTTTGCAGTATTTGCGATTATTAAAAATACTGGAAGTGTAGATAATGCTGTTTTAAGTTTTCAAGGTGCTATGGTACAAATGATATCCCACGGTTTTATTTCCGCTGGTTTATTTTTATGCGTTGGTGTTTTATATGACAGAATGCATACTCGTGATATAGCTGCTTATGGTGGTGTTGCAAATGTAATGCCAGTTTTTGCTGCATTTTTTATGTTACTTGCAATGGCTAATACTGGACTGCCAGGAACTTCAGGTTTTGTTGGTGAATTCATGGTATTGCTTGCAAGTCTTCAAGCTGGATTTTGGATCGCATTTTGCGCTGCAACAAGTTTGATTTTAAGCGCTGCATTTACTTTGTGGATGTATCGTAAGGTTATGTTTGGAAAAGTTGCAAATAGTAATGTTAGCGCTTTAGTTGATATAACTTTGCGAGAAAAAATACTATTGTCTTTAGTTGCTTTTAGTGTATTATTTTTTGGTATTTGGCCTAAACCATTAACTGATATGATGCAAAAAAGCTCCGAGCAAATTGTTAATATCGCTCGAGGTGCCATAAAATGATTGAATTAATAGATTTAAAATTATCTTTACCTGAAATACTTACATTATGCAGCGCGTTGTTTATTTTATTGATAAGTGTTTTCAATAAGATCACAAGCAATGGTGCTATTTCTTTGACTTTATTTTTATTGCTAATTATTTTGTCCTCTGTCGGTATAAATAATTTCAATGTTAATTCTTTAATATTTTCTGGGCAATTAGTAGTTGATAATTTATCAGCTGTCTTAAAGTTTGTTATAACAATTACAACATTTGTAACTATATGTTATTCGCGACATTATTTAAGCGAGCGTAAAGTTTCTCATGGAGAGTTTTTATCTTTAATGTTGTTTTCTATGCTTGGGATGTTTATTTTAGTTTCATCAAAAAATATGCTAACGAGTTATTTAGGATTAGAAGTATTTTCTATTTCTTTATATGCTTTAGTTGCAATGACTAGAACATCATTGGCTATTGAAGCTGCAATGAAATACTTTTTAACAGGTGCTATTGCATCTGGATTATTATTATATGGAATCTCTTTATTATTTGGTTTAACTAATAGTTTACAATTAGTAGATGTTTCTAAATTTTTAGCAGAAAATATAGGGACTACAAAGTATATAGTTTTATCGTTTTCTTATATATTCATACTTATTGCCATTGCTTTTAAATTAGGTCTTGCGCCTTTTCATTTTTGGATGCCAGATGTTTATCAAGGTGCCAATAATAGCATTGCAAGTTTTATTTCAACTTCATCCAAATTAGCAGCTGCAGGATTTGCATTTAGACTAATTTATGAGGTAGTACCTGCTGATTTTGTTAAATTCAGCTATTTTATAGAATTTTTAGGTATATCAGCTATTTTTGTTGGTAATATAATGGCAATTGTGCAAAAAAATATTAAGCGCATGCTTGCTTATTCCTCTATATCGCACATGGGATTCTTTATTTTAGGATTAGTAATTTTTAGCAAAGACGGCGCATCGGCTTCGTTGTTTTACGTAGTTTCTTACGCACTGATGACGCTAGTTGCTTTTGGAGCCGTTATACTTTTAAGTAGTAATGATTATGAATCTGATTTGGTGGAAGATTTTAGAGGTCTTAGTATACGTAGTCCATATATGGCTTTATTGTTGCTTGTAGGTATGTTTTCAATGGCTGGCATACCACCTTTTTCTGGATTTTTTGCTAAATTTTTTATACTTGAGCAATTAATAAAAAATAACCATATTTATTTGTCACTTTTTGCTTTAATAATGTCTGTAATAGGTTCTTTTTACTATCTTAGAGTAGTATGGTTAATGTATTTTGAAAAGCCAGAAAATTTTGAGCCAGTAGAAATATCTGGTTGCAATAAAATAATGTTTAGCATTAATACTTTATTTGTAATATTATTAGGGATATTTGCCCAATTTGGTATATATATTTGTAAATTAGCGTTTTTATAGGCACGTAGCTCAGTTGGTTAGAGCATCACCTTGACATGGTGGGGGTCGTTGGTTCGAATCCAATCGTGCCTACCAAATTCCCAGAGGAACTATGGTAGTTATTACTTTACCGGATAAAACTAAAAAAGAATTTGAATCTTCTGTTACTGCATTGCAAGTTGCAGAATCTATTGGACCTGGTCTAGCACGCGTTGCTTTGGCTGCTAAAATAAATGATCAGTTGGTAGATTTAAGTTCCGAAATTTCACAAGATAGTAATTTATCAATTATAACTGGTCGTGATGAACTAGGTGTTGAAGTTATCCGTCATTCTACAGCTCATTTATTAGCTCATGCAGTAAAGAGACTTTATCCTGATGTTCAGGTCACTATTGGTCCGGTTATTGAAGATGGTTTTTATTATGATTTTTATTATCCACCAGGATTTTCAATAGAAAATTTTGATGCTATAGAAGCTGAAATGAAAAAAATCGTCAAAGAAGGCATAGCTGTTGAAAGATTTGAGTTATCGCGTGACGATGCTATTAAATTTTTTGAAGAGCAGGGTGAAAAATATAAAGCAGAAATTATTAAAGATATTCCGCAATCTGAAATTTTATCTTTGTATAAGCAAGGAGACTTTACTGATCTTTGCCGTGGTCCGCATGTACCAAATACAGGCCTATTGAAAGTATTTAAGCTTACGAAAGTAGCTGGTGCTTATTGGCGTGGTGATTCAAGTAATGAAATGCTACAGCGTATTTATGGTACAGCTTGGGGCGATAAAAATGATCTAAAAGAATATTTGCATCGAATTGAAGAAGCAAAAAAACGTGATCATCGTAAAATTGCTAAAGATTTAGATTTATTTCATTTACAAAATGAAGCTCCTGGTATGGTTTTTTGGCATCCAAAAGGTTGGGCGTTAAATCAAGCTATTCGGCAGTACATGGTTAAAAAATATAAAGATCATGGGTATCAAGAAATAAATACGCCATTAATGGCAGACCGATTGTTATGGGAAAAATCAGGTCATTGGGAAAAATTCTTTAATGACATGTATACCACAGAAATTGACGAAAGAATTTCTGCTGTTAAGCCCATGAGCTGTCCATTACATGTGGAAGTTTTTAATAACAAGTCGCATAGTTATCGTGATTTGCCTCTTCGATTCGCTGAATTTGGTTGTTGCCACCGTAATGAGTTATCTGGTAGTTTACACGGTATTTTGCGAGTTCGTTCTTTTGTACAAGATGATGGGCATATATTTTGCACTGAAGAGCAAATAGAGCCAGAAGCTGCGGCTTTTTATGATATGGCAAAAGAAGTTTATGCTGATTTTGGTTTTACTGAAATGACAATAAAACTATCTACTCGCCCAGAAAAACGAGTGGGAAGTGATGAATTATGGGATTTGGCTGAAAAAAAATTAGCTAATGTTCTTGATGCAACAGGTCATCCTTGGGAAGAGCAGCCAGGCGAAGGGGCTTTTTATGGTCCTAAAGTAGAATACTCATTTAAGGATTGTTTAGGTCGAGTATGGCAGTTAGGCACTTTACAGCTTGATTTTTCTATGCCGGAGAGACTTGGTGCTAGCTATGTTGCTGAAGATAATCAGAAAAAAACTCCTGTTATGTTGCATCGAGCAATATTAGGTACTTTAGAGCGGTTTATTGGAATATTGTTGGAGCATTATGCTGGTAAGCTGCCAGTTTGGCTATCTCCTGTACAAGTTGTTGTGTTAAATATCTCAGAAAAGCAACAAAAATATGCTGAAAAAATTTATCAAAGCTTGTATAATTATGGGTTGCGAGTCGAGTCCGATTTTCGTAATGAAAAAATAGGTTTTAAAATTCGCCAGCATACGTTACAGAAGGTGCCATTTTTATTAATTATTGGAGACCAAGAGCTTGAAAATAATCAAGTTTCTGTAAGGCGGCAAAATGGTGAAGATTTAGGTAGTATTCAACTTGATGAATTTATTGAAAAAATACAAGAAGAAATACAAAGCAAAAAGTAATAAATTTCAGAGTTAACGGGGGTTAATTATAAAACGGTCTTTCAAGCCAGCTCAAAAAAAAGCACGTATAAACGGTAATATAAGAGCAAAAAAAGTAAGATTAATAGGCGCAGACGGAGAGCAGGTAGGTGTTGTTAATATAGATGAAGCACTAGCTGCAGCGACTGCTGCTGATTTAGATTTGGTAGAAATGGTAGCTGATTCTGATCCTCCGGTATGTCGAATCATGGATTATGGTAAATTTGTTTACGATAAGAAGAAAAAGCAAAAAGAATCTCAATCTAAGCAGAAGAAAACAAAAGTTAAAGAGCTTAAGTTTCGCCCAGGTACTGATGATGGTGACGTTGGGATTAAAATTAAAAAATTATTAGAATTTATTGCTGATGGTGATCGAGTTAAGGTAGTTGTAAGATTCAGAGGTCGTGAATTAGCACATACTGAGCTTGGTAGAAAATTAGTAGATAAAATTAAGGATGAAACTGCAAATGTTGCAGTTGTTGAGCAAGAGCCAAAATTTGAAGGAAGACAAATTATTGCGGTTTTTGCACCAGTTAGAAAAAAGTAAATTAAACATGCGAAGAAGCTTTCCATATGCTTCAAGCTGTTAAAATTGGAGAAAAAAATATGGCGAATAAAAAATTAAAAACTCATAAAGGTGCTGCAAAGCGCTTTAAAATGAAAGCTAATGGTCAGGCTAAACATAAGCCTTCTCATATGCGTCACATATTAACTAAAAAATCTGCTAAGCGTAAACGTCATCTTAGAGGTTTAAAACAAGTTCATAGTAGTGATGTAATGGAAGTAAAAAAATTATTAAATAAGGCTTAAGAGAGGTTTAGAATGGCAAGAGTAAAAAGAGGCGTAAACGCCCGTAGAAAGCATAAAAAAATATTAAAAGCCGCGCGTGGTTATTATGGTGCGCGTAGTCGTGTTTATCGTGTTGCAAAACAAGCGGTAATTAAAGCTGGTCAATATGCTTATCGTGATCGTAAACAACGTAAAAGACAGTTCAGATCTTTATGGATCGTTCGAATCAATGCTGCAACAAGACAATTAGGTGTTTCTTATAGTCAATTTATTAGTGGTTTAAATAAAGCTAATATCGAAATTGATCGTAAAGCATTAGCTCACTTAGCAGTGCATGAAAAAGAAGCATTTGCTAAGATTGTTGAAGTTGTAAAAGGCTCTGTATAATACAGAATCTGTCATTCCCGTGAAGGCGGGAATCTAGTTAAAAGATCTGGATTCCCGCCTGCGCGGGAATGACGCGATATCGCGGGAATTAGACTATATCGCGGGAATGACGCTATATAAAGCACGGGTTTGTTAATGGATATCACGTCAATAAAATTATCAGCACTAGAAAAAATATCACAGGCAGATACATTATCTGCTATCGAAGAATTACGTATTGAATATTTGGGAAAAAAAGGGGCGTTAACTGAAGTTTTAAAAGAGCTTGGAAAATTAGATCCTGCTTTACGCCCTAAATTTGGTCAAGAAGTAAATATTGCCAAAGAAGAAATAAAAAATAGTCTTAATTCAAAAAAAGAATTATTAGAAACTGAGAGTTTAAATAAAAAATTAGCATCTGAAAAAATAGATGTTACATTGCCTGGTAGAAATATAAATAAAGGAAGCATTCATCCTATTACATTAACTACTAATAAGCTTTGTGAATTATTTATGTCTCTTGGATTTGATTTGGCATATGGTCCAGAAATTGAGACAGAATTTTATAATTTTGAATCTCTAAATACACCAGATCACCATCCATCACGTGACATGCATGATACTTTTTATTTTGAAAATAAAAAATTATTACGTAGCCATACTTCATCTGTACAAATTCATGCAATGCAAAATGGAAAGCCGCCGTTTAGATTAATTGCACCTGGTAAAGTTTATCGTAGCGATTCTGACATAACTCATACTCCTATGTTTCACCAATTAGAAGGATTGGTTGTTGATGATAAAACAACTTTTGCTGATTTAAAGGGGTTGTTAGAGCATTTTTTAAAAAGTTTTTTTGGAGAGAAGTTAAGTGTTCGTTTTCGTGCTTCTCATTTTCCATTTACTGAGCCATCGGCAGAAGTTGATGTTGAATGCATTCACTGTAATAAAAAAGGTTGTCGGGTTTGTTCAAATACAGGATGGTTGGAAGTTTTAGGCTGTGGCATGGTTCATCCTAATGTGCTGCGAGCAGTTAATATTGATCCAGAAAAATATTCTGGTTTTGCTTTTGGAATGGGGATTGATAGGTTTGCAATGCTAGATTATAAAATTCCAGATATTCGCCTGAATTTTGAAAATAATCTCGATTTTTTACGTCAATTTAAATAATTTTAGTCTTTATCATGAAAATTAGTGAATCTTGGTTACGTGAGTGGTTTGATCCAAAAATTTCTATTGAAGAAATTGCTGAGCAGTTAACAATGGCTGGTATTGAAGTTGAAGAAATTATTAGCCAAAAGCCTACTTTTACTAATGTAGTTATTGGGAAAGTAATTGATATTAATCAACATCCTGATGCTGATAAATTACGCGTATGCTCTGTTGATGTTGGTGATAAAAATAATTTATTACAAATAGTTTGTGGAGCTAAAAACGTACACAAAGATGCAATAGTTCCAGTTGCGGTAATTGGTGCTAAATTAGATAACGGAAATTTCAAAATTAAAAAAAGTAAACTTCGCGGTGTAGAATCGCAAGGAATGATTTGTTCTGAGTCTGAATTGGGTCTAGCTGATAGCAGTGATGGGATTTGGTTATTGACACAAGATGCGCCAGTTGGTAAAGATTTAATTGAATATTTGAATCTAAATTCAGCAGATAGTATTTTAGATATATCTATTACGCCAAATAGAGGTGATTGCTTAAGTGCTAAAGGCCTTTCTCGTGAGATTGCCGCTTTAAATAACTCGTCATTGCAAGCGAGCGAAGCAATTCAGCAAAAAGTCATAAAAGAAAAAAATTGCTTTGAAGCTAACGCTTCTCGTAATGACATGCTTAATATAGTTCCTAATTTTTTAACATTAAAAATTAAAAACATAAATAACTCAGAAAATACCAAGTCTCCTGATTGGTTAGTAAATCGCTTAAAGCAAAGTAATATTAAGCCTATTTCGCCAATAGTTGATATTACAAATTATGTAATGTTAGAACTTGGTCAACCAATGCACGCGTTTGATTTTGACAAAGTTGACGGTGATCTTATTGTTAGAAAATCAAAAACTGGTGAAAATCTTGAAATATTAAATAATAAGATTATTAAATTAGATCAAGATACTTTAGTAATTACTGATAATAATAAAATATTAAGTATTGCAGGTATAATTGGCGGTCTTGAGTCAAGTATTACTCAAGAAACCCAAAATATTATTTTAGAAGTTGCTACATATCAACCAGAAACTATTGCTCGAGCGCGCAAATACGGAATCTCAACTGACTCTTCTTATCGTTATGAACGTGGCGTTGATTATAATTTACCGAAAATTGCTATTTCGCGTGCGGCAACTTTAATTACTGAGATTTGTGGTGGTGAGTGTGGTGAAATATCTGGATATGAAAGTAAAATTGAGCCAAAAGTAATTATTTTAAATCAAAATAAAGTAAATAAAATATTAGGCTCTGCAATATCACAAGAAGATATTGATAAAATTTTATCTAATTTAGATTTAAAGAAATTAGAAAATGATACTTGGCAAATTCCAGGGCATCGTTATGATCTAAAAGAAGACATGGATTTGGTTGAAGAGGTTGCTCGTGTTTATGGCTATGCGAATTTACCATCTAAAATGCCAGAGCGTGAATTAAAATTTATTTCAAAAAATAAAAAATTTAATGCTTTTAATAAAATAAGAAATATTTTAATGCAGCAATCTTATCATGAAGCTATTAATTATAGTTTTTGTGATCCAAAAGTTCAGCAATTATTAGATCAAAAAAACAAATCACTAGATTTAATTAATCCTATTTCAGAAGACTTAAAATCAATGCGTACTACTATTTTGGCAGGTCTTTTGCCAAATTTGCGATACAATTTTGATCACCAAAATACTCGAGTAAAATTATTTGAAGTAGGGAATTGTTATTTTGAAAATGGCGAGCAAGAAAAATTAGCGTTAGTAATTGGTGGTTCGCGCTTTGCTGAAAATTGGCTACAAAATTCTAAAGATAAATTTGATTTTTATGATCTAAAAGGAGATTTATTAAGTTTATTTAGTAATTTTGATTTTAAAAATATTAAATTTGTAGAAATTAATAATAATAAAATATTGCATCCAGCTCAGTCTGCTGAAATTATTATTAATAATAAATCTTGTGGATTTGTGGGAACATTGCATCCAGCATTGCAACAGAAATTAGGTCTACCTAACTCAGTAATAGTTGCTGAATTAGATGCTAAAGTATTTTTAGGTGAAGAAAAAAGGTCTTTCAAAGTTATTTCTAAATATCCGGCAGTACGTCGAGATTTAGCAATTTTAATAAATAATGAGATAAATTCACAAAAAATCACTGATTTGGTTGCTAATACTGTCAATGATCTGCTAAAAAGTATTAATATATTCGATGTTTATACAGGAAGTAATATAACAGAGGGCTCTAAAAGTTTGGCAATCAGCTTAATTTTGCAAGCTGATAATCGTACTTTGGTAGATGATGAAGTGAATTCTATTATCAAAGATATTTTAGCTAAGCTTAAGAGTGAGTACAATGCCACAATAAGGGATGATAAATATGGCTACAGTGACAAAAGCTGAATTAACAGAACATTTAGTAAAAAGTTTAAATTATAATCGCCAAGACGCAAAAACTATTGTAGATGAGTTTTTTAATGTTTTGTGCGATACATTAGTAAAAGGCCGCTCAATTAAAATTTCAAGTTTTGGAAATTTTGTTCTACGAGATAAAAGCGCGCGCCCTGGTCGTAATCCAAAAACTGGTGAAGAAAAAGAAATCTCTGCACGTCGTGTTGTAACTTTTACAGCAGGTCATAAATTGCGTGAGATGATTAATCAAAGCATGGGTAATTAATTTTTTAGCATATGTATTCTCTGCGCGATAGCGTGGTGGAAATTTTACCCAAAAAAATCCTCGGCATTAACCGCTTTATCGTCGATATAAATATCGCCAGATGGTTTGCCGAGAATTAATTTATGAAATTTAACGCCCCAATTTTCTAACTGCTGCAGAGTTAAGTCATAGAAGTCTTGATAGCATTTATCAGCGTTATCTAAATTACGACCCATACCGCGAGCGGTAAAATAAACCATAGTATGGCCTTCATCATATAATTTATTTAATTTTTCTATGCGTTGAGATAACGGACCGATATCTTGATAGCTTGCATCTTTTGTAGGATGACAAATTGTGCCATCGATATCAACAATGTATTTCTTTTTCATAAATTTCTAAAACATCTTCAGTAGTTAAAACATAAGTACCAAATTTAGAGACTGCAATTCTAGCGCATTGATTAGCAAATTGTATGCTTGCAGCTATATTTTGAGTTCTTATAAAATTATGTACAAGACCTGCTAAAAAGGTATCACCAGCGCCACATACGTCATAGACAGTGGTTTTTTGTGCTGGATAAATCTTATTTTGATATTGAGCACCTTCTGATCCTAAGGTCACAATAAAATCACAGCCATCAGAAAAGTTAACGAGCTCTTGGCGCTCTTTTTTATTTATTTTAATAAAAGATTTTTTAATATTAGATAAATCAGTTTTTTTAGTATCGATAAATAAATAAATATTTTTAAGCGCGCAGTATTCACTTAAATCACCTAAAAAATCAGCAGTAATAAAACCTTTGTTATAGTCGCTGATAATTAAGTACTTTATATTTTCTAAAAAATTATTTTCTAATAAATTTTTTAGGCTTGCTGGTGTAATTTTTACATGCTCATTTTTATCACAGCGTAATATATGATGATTAAAACCGCTATCAACAAAGCGATGTTTTTCTATAGTTGTTGCAGGAAAAAAAGTTTTTACGTGTGAGCCTAAAGATAATAAATTATTGGCCACATTAAGTGCCATACCATCTTTGGTTTCTACTTCTTTTTCTACAAATACAGGAACAGGTGCCTCTGGTGAAAGGCGACTGCAAGTTCCAAAATGGTAAATGTCTTTGCAAGTATCACCAATCAGCAATACGTTCGAGAGTTTTTGTTGTTGAATATCCATCTATAAAATTAAAAATAACGACTTTTGCTATTTCATTACCAACTACTTCTTCAGGTTTATAATCACCGCCTTTGACGATTATATCAGGCTGAATTTTTTTAATTAAGTTAATAGGTGTTGGCTCGTCAAAAATAATAACTTGATCAACAAATTTTATTGATTCTAAAACTTTTTTCCTATTAGTTTGATTATTTATTGGTCGTGTCGGGCCTTTTAAGCCCCTAATACTTTTATCGCTGTTTAGACCAACTATAACCTTATTATTTTTTTCAATGTTATAGCAAAATTCTAATAGCTTTATGTGCCCAATATGTAAAATATCAAAGCAGCCGTTTGTAAAAATAATTTGTTGTTTACTCATGATAATTAAATAGCATCTTAACCTTTCTCCAAACAAAGGTGTCTCGCCCAAAATTAATTATGAAAGGCTAAGATGCTATCAAAAGAGTAGCACAAATTAATTATGTTGGCCAGGACTATTGCTGTTCCCTTTTGGTATGGTTTTAGCTGTTGGGTATAGATCTTTTAATTGATTGTCTGGAATTTTTTGATTAGATAAATATTTACTTACTTCAGGAGTATTGCTTTTATCAAAAAGAATGTTTAGGTTGTTAAAAACCAGTGCGCTTTGCTTAGGATTTTTTTTAGCTATTTCACGATTTAAAAAATTTTGCGCATAAATCATATTAGTTGCAAGAGATGGTGTGACGCCAAGTTTTTCCATTGCATGACGCACGGTTTCCCAGGTTCCAAACATTGGATAGCGCGCAATAAATTTAGAAAAAGCTTCTGGTGTTAACATTAAAAAACCATTTTCTAAAATATGTATAAAAGAGCTCGATTGATTAATGTCTATATTTTTCGTAGCAATTTCTTCTTTGAGCCATGCTATAAACGCATCACCAATTTTTTCATCAGATAAATTATTAGCAGAAACTTTTTCATGAATTAATTTATCAGTTTCAATATAGTGATCGTCTAGCTCGCCTTGATGTAAAAATTCTTCAAAAAATTCAAATTTTTCGTTGATATCCGGTAAAATAAACCCAATATCTTGCGCCATTTTTCTAATTGATAATAAAACAGCATTTTGAATCTCCCCGCTACCAGAGTTATTTCCTTCTAAAAAATTAAGCCATTCTAAAAATATGGGCTCATCTTGCATCATCCAAGTAAAAATATGATCAGGGATAATTTGTTTAGCAAGTAATACATTTAATTTTTTTGCTAATTCGTGTTGTGGCCTTTGAGTTATATGATTAATTTTATAATGTGTGATTTTATTCTGTAATAGATTTTCTTCCAGCATTTCCCATTTTCCCAAATTCTTATGCTTATCATTACTTTTTTCTATTACAAAACGATCAACGACTTGTCCTGCATCAATTAAAATAGCAGCACTAAATAAGGCAAAGTCCCAAATAGCTTCATGTAGTTCTTGGGTTATATTTTGTGGTTTTTCTGGAATAGGAATTTTTTTGTGTGAGCAAAAATCTACAATATATGAAGCTCTTTTAAGAGCAATTTCTATTTGCCCATAGTCACAACGAAATACTGGGTAGCGTAAGTTAGGAAGTGCTTGCATAAATTCCACATAATGAACTATGAAATTTAAATATAAATTTTTAAATGGCTCTGCTTCAAGCTCACTTATTTTACGAATATTATTTACTAATTGGTAAATAATATTGTTTGAAAGTAATTCCTTTCGCGTTAATACCGGAAATAACTTTGCTATTTTTAAATCATCTTGCTTGCTATAACTAAAATTCATGAATAATTATCAATAATAATTTCTTTTGTAATTGTAGCAGTATTATTTAAATTAATTTTTTGATAAATATTTGGCAGTGCTTTTAGAGCATCATATGCTGATTTAGTGTCAGGATAACTGATTACTAAATTATTAAATCTATTAAGTGCAGCGACATATGCCTTGCGTTTTAGGTAAAAATTAGCAATATATAATTCATGCTGGGCTAAAAGGTTTTTAATATAAATCATATGCTGTCTAGCGTTTTGGGCATAAATGCTATGAGGATATTTTTTAATAAAAATGCTGAAATCATTAAAAGACAGTTTGAAACTTTCTAGCTCATGTTTACTTATATTAAGATTGAGATATCCCTCAATATAACCAATATTACGGCTAAAATTAATCAATCCTTTCATATAATATACATAATCAAGGTTTTTATCATCAGGGTGAATTTCGATAAAATTATTAGCTGAAGAATACGCGTAAACATATGATTTATTTTCATAATAGGCGTAAATTATTTCGAGCTCAGCATCGCGGGCATATTGTGAAAAAGGGTGGTAGCTTAGCAATTTTTCGTATTTTTCAGATGCCACGCGGAAACTCTCTTTTTTAAGAGCTCTTCTGGCTTCATTGAATAATTGTTTATCTAATTTATCAGAATATAGGTTTTCAGCGTAACCAGTTGATATTATAGATAATAAAAATAAAATACTAAGTAAGAAATTTGACTTTTTCACAGCATTGGCCCTATAATAATCCGTTAATTAAATCAGAATTTTATCATGCTTTTGGCCTTATTATGGAAAAAATAATTCTTACAACAACAATTTCAAGTGACTTTGCTGGTAAACGTTTAGATCATGCACTTAGCTCTTTATTTCCTGAATATTCACGAGCAAGATTACAGTCCTGGGTTAAGGCTGGAAATGTTTTAGTAGACAACCAAATTAAAGCTAGTAAATGGCTGGTTTCTGGTGGTGAAAATATACAGATAGAAGCTGAATTAAGAGATGAAACAAAATGGCGCGCTGAGAATATTGATATTAACGTAGCTTATTGTGACGATGATCTTATTGTTGTTGATAAACCAGTTGGTATTGTTGTTCATCCAGCAGCTGGTCACTATGAAGGGACTTTAGTTAATGCATTACTTTATCATTATCCAGAGCTTGAAAAATTACCGCGAGCTGGAATAATTCATCGTATAGATAAAGATACGTCAGGTTTGTTATTAGTTGCGCGTAATTTAAAATCACATAATTATTTAGTTGAAAAACTTCAAGAGCGTGAAATTTCACGTAAGTATTTTGCACTATGCCATGGTCATATTATATCTGGTGGAAAAATTGATAAGCCTATAGGGCGTCATCATAATAATCGCTTGAAAAAAGCAGTGGTGCAAGATGGTAAAAATGCTGTAACGCATTATAGAGTTTCAAAAAGATTTAAAAAATATACATTATTAGAAATAAAATTAGAGACTGGACGCACTCATCAAATTAGAGTTCACATGGAAAGTATTGGTTATCCGCTTGTTGGTGATTCTCTATACAGCAGATATAAAAATATTGAAATTAATTTAGGAATGGTAAGACAGGCACTTCATGCAACTGAATTAGAGTTCTATCATCCTGTTTCTAATGAGAAAATAACAGTAAAGTCTGAGCTACCAAAAGATTTAAAAAACGCCATCGATAGTTTGTCTATTGACTCATAATCGGTATTAATTCCAAAAAAGAAAATTTTTTTTTATAAAATCTTGCATTATTTTATTTAGCCTATTATAATT
>CAYGUI010000008.1:0-36352 GCA_964353115.1 uncultured Gammaproteobacteria bacterium | reverse complement strand
CTTTTCACAGCAAAATAAAAGATATGATGATTTCTTCTGGGTTGGTTAATGAAGGGCTGTGTGTTGGGGCATGATTTTTTATAAAAATCCCCTTCCCCTAAAGAACTCAACACATCAACGCCAAGGGTTTATCCCTAAAACAATCTCCTCCCTCAAAATCTCAGCATTTAAATCAATTCCAAAATCACTAAGCGCACAGGCGCCTGGGATTTTATTTTTTAAATTAATGCCTATTCCAACAACTATTTTGGCTAAAAAATTATTCTTTACTTTGGTTTCAACTAAAATACCACCTAATTTTTGCTGATCAATATATAAATCATTAGGTTTTTTTATTCTAATTAGATCTTTTTTAAAATTTTTTTTATTTATTATTTTATCTAAAATATTTTTTATATTTATGGCTATTTCTTCAGGAAAATTATCAGCATATTTAGTAATATCGTCCGTCATCCAACCCAAAGATAAATATAAGTTACCACCAGATGGCGAGAGCCAAGTTTTTTCACGCTGCCCACGGCCTTTAGTTTGTAAATCAGCAGATACCACCCAAAGTTGGTTTGGTTCTATATCCTGTGACAACAAAAAATCATTTGTTGAGTCAATTTCAGTGAAATGCTTTTTAATTATTTTCATAATTATCTATTGAATTTAAATTATTAAGTCCTATATATAGCCTAAATGTATTTTATAAGGGAATTAAGTTATGACCAAGAAAAAAACTGCAAAAACTGCAAAACCAAAAGCGACTAAAGCGCCAAAGGCTCCAAAAGAAAAAAAAGAAAATATGATAGCAGAAGATACTAAAATTACCGCCCTTGAACAAGAGGTCGAGGCCCTTAAGAAAAAAGCTGATGAAAACATGGACTTAGCTATGCGCGCGCAAGCAGAAATTGAAAATGCTCGTAGACGCGCCGAGCGTGATGTTGCGAGCGCCCATAAATTTGGCACAGAAAAAATGGTTAACGCGCTATTGCCAATTTTTGATAGCCTAGACCATGCACTTCTTCTAGTAAAAAATGGACAAGGAAATTTAGAGTCTTTAGTTGAAGGTACTGAATTAACTGTAAAAATGTTTGCTGATACTTTAAATAAATTCAATGTAACGGTTATTGATCCTATTAACCAAAAATTTGATCCTAGCCAGCATGAAGCAATTTCTATGGTTAAAGATGGAAAAAATCCTGCAAATACAATAATTAACGTTGTACAAAAAGGATATATATTAAACGAAAGAGTTATTAGACCTGCTCGCGTAGTTGTAGCAACTCAATAACTTGAATTTTTAAAACAAAGCCCTATATAAGGGAAAACAAACTAATTCGGAGAAAAATAATGAGCGAAGTCGTAATAGGTATAGATTTAGGAACTACCAACTCCTGTGTAGCTGTAATGGATGGAGGCAAAGTAAAAGTTATTGAAAACGTTGAAGGTCGTCGTACAACTCCTTCTGTTGTAGCCTGGACTGAAGATGGCGATATTTTAGTAGGTGATCCTGCAAAAAGACAAGCTGTAACTAATCCTAAGAAAACTATTTATGGCTCTAAACGTTTAATCGGCCGTAAATTTACTGACAAAGAAGTACAAAAAGATATTAAAGTTGTACCATTTGAAATTATGCAAGCTAAAAACGGCGATGCGTGGATTAAAGCCGGAGACAAAGAACTTGCTCCTCCTCAAGTATCAGCTGAAATTTTAAAGAAAATGAAAAAAGCTGCTGAAGATTTCTTGGGTAAAAAAGTAAATCAAGCGGTTATTACTGTTCCAGCATATTTTAACGATTCACAACGTCAAGCAACTAAAGATGCAGGTAAAATTGCGGGTCTTGAAGTTAAGCGTATTATCAACGAACCAACTGCTGCTGCTCTTGCATATGGCATGGATAAAAAACGTGGTGACCAAAAAATTGCTGTATACGACTTAGGTGGTGGTACTTTTGATATTTCTATTATTGAAATAGCTGAAGTTGATGGTGAGCATCAATTTGAAGTATTAGCAACTAATGGTGATACTTTCTTAGGTGGTGAAGATTTTGATTTAAGATTAATTAACTATATCTGTGATGAATTTAAAAAAGAGCAAGGATTTGATCTTCACAATGATCCACTAGCTTTACAACGTTTAAAAGAAGCAGCTGAAAAAGCTAAAATCGAATTATCAAGCAGCCAACAAACGGAAATTAATTTACCGTATATTACTGCCGATGCTTCTGGTCCTAAGCATTTAAATTTAAAAATTACTCGTGCCAAATTAGAATCTTTAGTTGAAGATTTAATTAAGAAAACTATTGATCCATGCAAAACTGCAATGAAAGATGCTGGACTTTCTGCTTCTGAAATTAACGAAGTTATTTTGGTAGGTGGTCAAACTCGTATGCCAAAAGTACAAGAAGAAGTACAAAATTTCTTTGGCAAAGAACCACGTAAAGATGTTAACCCTGATGAAGCTGTAGCTCTTGGTGCTGCAATTCAAGGCGCGGTATTATCTGGCGATGTAAAAGACGTATTATTATTAGATGTAACTCCTTTATCTTTAGGTATTGAAACTATGGGTGGCGTTATGACTAAATTAATCGAAAAAAATACAACCATCCCAACCAAAGCTAATCAGGTATTCTCAACTGCTGATGATAATCAAACTGCAGTTACTGTGCATGTATTACAAGGTGAGCGTGAAGTAGCATCTGCGAATAAATCATTAGGTCGTTTTGATCTAAGCGATATTCCTCCTGCACCACGTGGCGTGCCACAAATTGAAGTTATCTTTGATATTGACGCTAATGGTATTCTGAATGTATCGGCAAAAGATAAAGCAACTGGCAAAGAGCAATCTATTGTGATTAAAGCTTCTAGTGGTTTATCTGATGAAGAAATTGAAAAAATGGTAAAAGATGCTGAAGCTAATGCTGAAGAAGATAAAAAATTCCAAGAATTAGTTTCTGCTCGTAACCAAGCTGACAATCTTATTCATGCATCAGAAAAAAGCTTAAAAGATTTAGGCGACAAGGTTGATGCTAGTGAAAAAGATGCTATTGAAGCTGCTGTTAAAGAGCTAAAAGAAGAAATCAAAGGCAATAATAAAGAAGCCATTGAAGAAAAAACAAAAACTTTAACTGAACTTTCTGGTAAACTTGCTGAAAAATTATACGCTGAAAAAGGCGCTCAAGGAGCTGGGCAAGCAACTTCTGAACAAGCACCAAATGCTGAAAATAAAGATGACGTAGTTGATGCTGAATTTGAAGAAGTTGATAAAAACAAAGAAGATAAGAAGTAAGTAAATCATCATTCCCGCTTGCGCGGGAATGACGACGGAGCATATGAAAAAAGATTATTATGACGTCCTTGGCGTATCTAAAAGTGCTGAACAGGCAGAAATAAAAAAAGCTTTTCGCAGCTTGGCAATGAAATACCATCCTGATAGAAATCAAGGTGCTAATAATAAAGAAGCTGAGGAAAAATTCAAAGAAATTAAAGAAGCTTACGAGGTTCTTTCTAATTCTGAAAAACGTCAAGCATATGATCGCTTTGGCCACAGCGGTGTTAACTCTGCTGGTTTTGGTGGCGGTGCTGGGGCACAAGGTTTTGGTGATATTTTTGGTGATTTTGGCGATATTTTTGAAAATATTTTTGGCGGCGGTGGCGGCGGACCACGTGGTCATGCTGGTCATGGACAACCATTTGCCGAGCGTGGATCCGATTTAAGCTATAGCGTAAGCATAAGCCTTGAAGATGCAGTTAATGGAAAAAATATAACTGTCGAGATACCAACTTATGTTTCTTGTGATCATTGTCATGGCAGCGGTGCAAAAGCTAACAGCCAACCTGTAACTTGCTCTACATGCCAAGGCGCAGGACAAGTTAGAATGCAACAAGGATTTTTCGCAATTCAGCAAACATGTCCTACTTGTCATGGTGCTGGCACAACAATAAAAGATCCGTGTGATAAATGTCATGGACAAGGCCGTGTTAGAAAAACTAAAACTTTATCGATTAAAATTCCATCAGGAATTGATAATGGAGATAGAATTCGTCTAAGTGGCGAAGGTGCTGCTGGCACACATGGTGGACCAGCCGGTGATTTATACGTTCAAGTTTCTGTTAAACCGCATAAAATTTTTACTCGTGAAGCTAAAGATTTATATTGTGAAATCCCTATTAGTTTAATTACAGCAACATTAGGCGGTGAAATTGAAGTACCAACATTAGATGGTATTGTTAAACTAAAAGTTCCTGCAGAAACACAGACAGGTAGATCATTTAAATTAAAGGGCAAAGGCGTCCCTGGTGTTCGTCATGCTACTCGCGGTGATTTATACTGTAAAGTAAACATAGAAATTCCCGTTAATTTAACGGATGAACAAAAATCTTTATTACAAAAACTTGATGCAACTTTTGAAGGCACTGGAGACACACACAATCCACGCTCAAAATCATGGTTTAATAAAGTAAAAGATTTTTTTGATGAATTAAAAAATTAGTAGCATCTATGAATAAAGCAATTTTAGCACTTGAAGATGGAACAATTTTTAATGGAGTACAATTTGGTGCTAATAATTGTACTACTGGCGAAGTTGTATTTAATACCGCAATGACTGGATATCAAGAAATATTATCTGATCCTTCCTATTGCGAACAAATTATTACTTTTACTGCAACTCAAATTGGTAATACAGGTATTAATAACGAAGATTATGAATCAAAAAAAATTTGGTCTAACGGTCTTATCGTTCACGAATTATCAGAGTTATATTCCAATTGGCGCGCTAATAAAAGTTTGCAACAATTTTGTCTTGAAAATAATTTAACTGGTATTAGTAATGTTGATACTCGCGCATTAACACTGCACATTAGAAAAAATGGTGCAATGCGTGGTTGTATTACCAGTAAATTAAGCGAAAAAGATGCCATAAAAAAAGCTAAAGAATCTCGTAGTCTTAATGGACTTGATTTAGCAAGAGTTGTTTCGACGGAAGAGAAATATGTTTTAGATTCCCACCTACGCGGGAATGACGAAAATGTGTCTACGGCGCTGCCACCTTTACAAAAGGGGGATGTTTATCATATTGTTGTTTTAGATTTTGGTGTAAAACAAAATATTTTAGATACTTTATTAAGCTATAACTGTAATTTAACAATTTTACCTGCCGAATCTAGCTTTGAAGAAATTATGGCAGAAAATCCAGATGGCGTTTTATTATCTAATGGTCCAGGTGATCCATTTGCTTGTAATTATGCAATTGAATATACCAAAAAATTATTAGAAAAAAATGTTCCAATTTTAGGAATTTGTTTGGGACATCAACTTTTGGCATTAGCACTTGGAGCTAAAACTTACAAAATGCCTTTTGGGCACCATGGAGCAAATCATCCTGTACAAAATTTAACTACTAAACAAGTTTTTGTAACATCACAAAATCACGGTTTTGCAGTTGAAGATAAAAGCTTGCCACAAGATCTAGAGATTACGCATATATCTTTATTTGATAAAACTATTCAAGGTATCAAATCAAACTCTTATTCTGCGATTGGTTTTCAAGGTCACCCAGAAGCAGGTCCCGGACCTAATGATATTAAACATGAAATTTTCAGCAATTTTATTGCACTAATAAAAAACGATTATGCCAAAAAGAAGTGATATTAAATCTATTTTAATTATTGGTGCCGGCCCCATTGTTATTGGGCAGGCTTGTGAATTTGACTATTCTGGTGTGCAGGCATGTACTGCTCTTAAAGAAGAAGGTTATCGCGTTATTTTAGTTAATTCCAATCCAGCAACAATAATGACTGATCCGGAATTTGCCGATGCAACTTATATTGAACCTATTCAATGGGAAGTTGTTGCTAAAATAATTGAAGAAGAGCGTCCCGATGCCCTGCTTCCAACTATGGGTGGGCAAACGGCGCTTAACTGCGCATTAGATTTGCATGCACATGGAATTTTAGAAAAATATAATGTTGAATTAATCGGCGCCAATAAAGAAGCTATTGATAAAGCGGAAGATCGTGAAAAATTTCGTGATGCAATGCAAAAGATTGGACTTGATGTTGCTAAATCACACATTGCACACAGCTTAGAAGAAGCAAAACAAGTGCAAGTCAGTTTAGGATTTCCTGTAATTATTCGCCCTTCTTTTACTCTTGGTGGCTCTGGCGGTGGTGTTGCGTATAACACCGAAGAATTTATTGAAATTTGCTCGCGCGGACTTGAACTATCACCAACTAATGAATTATTGATCGAAGAATCTTTATTGGGTTGGAAAGAATTTGAAATGGAAGTTGTACGTGATAAAAATGATAATTGCATTATTGTTTGCTCAATTGAAAATTTTGATCCGCTTGGTGTTCATACTGGTGACTCTATTACTGTTGCGCCAGCACAAACTTTAACTGATAAAGAATATCAAAAATTACGTGATTTATCTTTCGATGTTATTCGCGAAATTGGAGTTGAAACTGGTGGATCTAACGTGCAATTTGCCATTAATCCTGAGAATGGTCGCATTATTATTATTGAAATGAATCCTCGTGTTTCACGATCATCAGCTTTAGCGTCAAAAGCAACAGGCTTTCCAATTGCTAAGATTGCAGCAAAACTTGCTGTTGGATTTACACTTGATGAATTAACTAATGATATAACTGGGGGAGTAACTCCAGCATCTTTTGAACCAGCATTAGACTATGTTGTAACTAAAATACCACGTTTTAATTTTGAAAAATTTCCTGGTAGCAATGACAGCTTAACAACACAAATGAAATCTGTTGGTGAAGTAATGGCTGTTGCCAGCACTTTTAAAGAATCATTACAAAAAGCGATTAGAAGTCTTGAAACTGGTCACAGTGATTTATCATTACCTTCAGAATTAGAAAACATCACTGATTTAAATCTTAAAAAATTATTGCGCAATCCAACACCAAATAGAATTTGGGCAATAGCCGAGTCTTTTCGACGAGGTCTTAGCTTAACTGAAATAAATGACTTATCAAAAATTGATAATTGGTTTTTATTTAATATAAAAAATATTATTGATTGTGAAGCTGAAATAAAAAATCTTAAATTAAAAGATTTAAACTAAGATAATTTATATAAATTTAAGAAGTTTGGATTTTCTGATAATACTATTGCCAATTTAATTAATAGCACTGAAGATAAAATTAGAAAATTACGACATAAACTAAATATTTTTCCAGCATTTAGAAAAATTGACAGTTGTGCTGGTGAATTTGCCGCAAGCACTAATTATCTGTATTCAAGCTATGATCAATATTGCGAACTTGAAAAAAGTAGTAATAAAAATATTATGATTTTAGGTGGCGGCCCAAATAGAATTGGACAGGGTATCGAATTTGATTATTGCTGTGTTCATGCTGCTATGGCACTACGAGATGAAGGTTATGATACAGTAATGGTTAATTGCAACCCTGAAACTGTGTCAACAGATTATAATATTTCTTCTTATTTATTTTTCGAACCTTTAACTCTTGAGAATATTTTGGATATTAATCACAAAATTGAAACTCAAGGGGCTGTTATTCAATATGGCGGTCAAACGCCTCTTAAGCTCGCAATAAGTTTAGAAGAAAATAACGTTCCGATTTTAGGAACTAAACCAATAGATATTCATAATGCCGAAGATCGTGATTTTTTCAGAAAATTTTTAGAAAAATTAAATTTAAAACAAGCTGCCAATGAAATAGCAACTTCAGTTGAAGATGGTATTAAAAAATCTGGAAAATTAGAGTTTCCTCTTATGGTGCGACCATCTTACGTATTGGGTGGCCGCGCAATGGAAATAGTATATGACGTTAATGAGCTTAAAAATTATTTAACTCATGCTGTAAAAGTATCAAATAAATCTCCTGTATTATTAGATCGCTTTTTAGATGATGCATTAGAACTTGACGTTGATGCCATTTCAGATGGAAAAAGCGTTGTTGTTACAGCTATTATGGAGCATGTTGAGCAAGCTGGTGTTCACTCTGGTGATTCCGCTTGTTGTTTACCACCACATAATTTATCACAAGAATTGCAACAAAAAGTTTGTCAGCAATTAATTAAAATGGCTAAAGAGCTCAATGTTTGTGGCTTAGTTAATGCTCAATTTGCAATTAAAGATAATGAAGTTTATGTATTAGAAGTTAATCCACGCGCCTCTCGAACAGTACCATTTGTTTCTAAAGCATTAAATCTTCCGTTAGCTAAAATTGCTGCAAGATGCATGATTGGAATAAGTTTAGAGAGCCAAGGATTTAAAGAAGGTTTGCTACCTGAGCCAAATTTTTATGCGGTTAAACTACCTGTTTTTCCTTTTAATAAATTTACTAACTCTGATCCAATTTTAGGACCTGAAATGAAATCAACGGGTGAAGTAATGGGTATTGGTGACAGTTTTGGCGAAGCTTTTGCAAAAGCAAAACTTGCTGCAAGTATAGAATTTGATAAGAATAAAAAATATTGTGCTCTTTTAAGCGTTAGAGATGAAGATAAGAGTGCTTTATTACCAATAGCAAAATTATTAATTGATTTAAATTTTGATTTAAAAGCAACTAGTGGCACTGCTAAATTTTTAAATGAAAATAATGTAGCTTGTAAATCAGTATTTAAAGTTACTGAAGGAAGGCCGCATATGGTAGATTTGATAAAAAGTAATGAAGTAATTTTTATTATTAATACTACATCCGGGCGTCAAGCTATTGCTGACTCGCATATTATTAGGCAAAGTGCTTTGCAAAATAAAGTTGTTTATTCAACAACAATCGCTGGTGGACTTGCAATTATTTACTCACTAAAACATCTTGTAAAAAATAAAGTTCATAAATTACAAAATTTAACTAAAGTGGAGGAGTGTTATGGATAGAATTCCTATGACTGTAACTGGAGAAGACAAATTACAAAAAGAATTAAAACATTTAAAATCTGTAGCCAGGCCAAGAATTATTGAAGCAATTGCTACAGCCAGAGCTCTTGGTGATTTAAAAGAAAATGCCGAGTATCATGAAGCTAAGCGTGAGCAAAGCTTTATTGAGGGACGCATTCAAGAAATTGAAAGTAAATTAAGTAATGCTCAAATTATTGATCCATCTACTATTTCTAATAATGGTAAAGTAATTTTTGGCTCAACTATTATTTTATTTAATTTAGAAACAGAAGAAAAAGTCACATATAAAATAGTTGGTGAAGATGAAGCTGATTTAAAAGAATCAAAAATATCTTTTATTTCACCTATATCTCGAGCGCTAATAGGAAAAAATAAAGGCACGGAAGTTGAAGTGGTTACTCCAAAGGGTGTTGTAGCTTATGAAATATTAGATGTATTTTATGAAACGTAAATCAAAAACTCGTGAGTGGCACCGAAAGCATATAAATGATACATATGTGCAAAAAGCACAAGAATCTAATTACAGATCACGCGCAGCATTCAAACTTATTGAGCTAAACAACAAAGATAGGTTTTTAAATCCCAATAAAGTTATTTTAGATTTAGGCTCAGCACCCGGTAGCTGGTCACAAATAGTATCTGAAAAAATAAATAATAAAGGAAAAATTATTGCTGTCGATATTCTAGACATGGACTCTATACCTGGGGTGGATTTTATAAAAGGAAATTTTCTTGATCAAAAAATTCAAGATAGCATTGCTGATTTATTAAATAACAAAAAAGCAGATGTTATACTTTCAGATATGGCTCCAAATTTAACTGGCGTAAAAAATCTTGATCAATGCAACATGATTGAAATCATAGAGCAACTACTTGAATTTACAGAAAAAATGCTGGATATAAAAGGAACTTTGGTCTTAAAGCTTTTTCATGGCGGAGAAAGTAGCGAAGTAATTGCCAAAATAAAGAAGATGTTTAAGATTGTTAAAATAAGAAAACCTGATGCTTCACGTGATAAATCTACAGAAGCATATGTGGTAGCAAAAGAACTGAGAGGTTAAAGTGAACGAAACAACTAAAAATATTTTAATCTGGCTAGTAGTAGCTTTTGTACTAATGTCAGTATTCAGCAACTTTACGCCTAATCAACATCGTGTCGCAAAAGTTTCATATTCTAATTTTTTAAAGACTGTTGATGATAGTAGCGTATCTAAAGTAATGATCGATGTATCTGATCGTAAAATTACTGGTGAAAAGAAAGATGGATCACACTTTCTCACTTATATCCCCATGCAAGACAACTCACTTTTATCAAATTTATATAAGAAAGATGTTGATATAATTGGTGCTCCACCAGAGCAGCGTAGTCTATTATTTACATTATTAATAAATTGGTTCCCTATTTTATTATTCATTGGTATTTGGATTTATGTTTTACGCCAGATGCAAGGTGGTGGCGGTGGACGCGGCGCTTTATCATTTGGAAAAAGCAAAGCTAAATTAATGACCGAAGATCAAGTAAAAGTTACCTTTAAAGATGTAGCTGGTGTTGAAGAAGCAAAAGCTGACACTGCTGAATTAGTTGAGTTTTTACGTGATCCACAAAAATTTCAAAAGCTAGGCGGAAAAATTCCACGCGGTGTTTTAATGGTTGGACCACCGGGAACAGGTAAAACATTATTAGCTAAAGCAATTGCTGGTGAAGCTAAAGTTCCATTCTTTTCAATTTCAGGCTCTGATTTTGTTGAAATGTTTGTTGGTGTTGGTGCTTCACGTGTACGTGACATGTTTGACCAAGCGAAAAAACAAGCTCCTTGTATTATTTTCATCGATGAAATTGATGCTGTTGGTCGCCACAGAGGCGCTGGACTTGGTGGTGGACATGATGAACGTGAGCAAACTTTGAACCAATTATTAGTTGAAATGGACGGATTTGAAGGTAGTGAAGGGGTTATTGTTATTGCTGCAACAAATAGACCTGATGTACTAGATCCTGCTCTATTGCGCCCAGGACGTTTTGACAGACAAGTTATTGTTCCACTTCCTGATATTAAAGGTCGTGAGCAGATTTTAAAAGTTCACATGAAAAATGTTAAAGCCGCAAAAGACATAGATGTTGGCTTAATTGCACGCGGTACTCCTGGATTTTCTGGTGCTGATTTAGCAAATTTAATTAACGAAGCTGCTTTATTATCTGCACGAGCAAATAAAAAATTAGTTGATATGGAAGCTCTTGATCAGGCCCGCGATAAAATCATCATGGGTGCTGAGCGTAGAACTTTAATTATGACTGAGGAAGAAAAATTAAATACTGCATATCATGAAGCTGGGCATGCAATTGTTGGAAAATTAGTCCCTAATTATGATCCTATTTATAAAGTCACAATTATTCCACGTGGTCGTGCGCTTGGCGTTACAATGTATTTACCAGAGCGTGATCAGGTAAGCCACAGCAAAACATATTTAGAAAGCATGATTGCGGTTATGTTTGGTGGACGTATTGCTGAAGAAATTATTAATGGCCCTGAATTTGTCACAACTGGCGCGAGTAATGATATTCAAAAAGCCACTGAGATTGCTAAAAACATGGTAACTAAGTGGGGATTATCAAGTCTCGGACCTATTATGTATGGTGAAAATGAAGGCGAAGTTTTTTTAGGGCATTCTGTTACTAAACATAAAGAAGTCTCTGATGTAACTGCTAGTAAAATTGATGACGAAGTATCTAAAATTATTGACAAAAATTACAAAAATGCAGAAAAATTACTAAAAGAAAATATCGAAAAACTTCACATAATGGCTAAAGCTCTTGTTAAGTATGAGACTTTAGACGCCAATCAAATCAAAGAAATAATGGATAGTGGCAAAGAGCCAACAGCTCCTGAAGGTTGGGAAGAGCAAGATAAGTAAAAAATGCCCTCTATTACTATTCCCCAAATAATGGGTGTATTAAATATTACACCCGATTCTTTTTATGATGGCGGAAAATTCAATAAAATAAACACTGCACTAAAGCAGGTTGAGAAGCTAATAAATGATGGCGCTGATTTTATAGATATCGGAGCTGAATCAAGTAGACCTCACGCTAAAAAAATATCTATTCAAGAAGAGCAAGATAGATTGCTTCCAATATTAGAGAAAATTAACGAAAATTTTGATATCAAAATATCTGTCGATACTTACAATCCAGAAACTATGGAGCAAAGTCTAAAGCTAGGCTGCAATTTAATTAATGATATTTCTGGACTAGCTAATCTAAAAAGCTATGAAATAATCAAAAAATATAACGCAAAAATTTGCATTATGCATATGCAAGGTAATCCACGTAATATGCAAAAAGATCCTAAATATAAAAATATTGTCGCAGAAATTTATAAATTTTTTGAAGATAAAATTAATACCTGTATAGATTACGGTATAGATAAAAATAATATTATTTTAGATCCTGGTTTTGGGTTTGGGAAAAATTTAGAGCACAATATTGAGATTTTAAAAAATTTAAAAGAATTTAAAAATTTAAATTTACCAATTTTAGTAGGCTTATCTAGAAAATCAATGATTGAACATGCCCTTGGTCCAGTTACACCTGATAAAAGAATAGGTGCCAGTTTGGCACTTGCAATTGCGGCAATGAAAAATGGTGCTAATATTATTAGATGTCATGATGTTTTTGAAACACGACAAGCGCTAGCAGCCTGGCTCCGTTTTAATGGTATAATTGGCGATCTTTCACTTTATAATTAATAACTATTTACTATGGAAAAAAAGTATTTTGGAACAGATGGAATTCGTGGCGATGTTCAAAGCCCTAAACTAAGTCCTGAATTTGTTGTAAAACTGGGATGGGCAATTGGAAAATTTATTAATTCGACACGCGCAAAAGTTATTATCGGTAAAGATCCGCGTATTTCAGGCTATATGCTTGAAGCTGCATTAGAAGCAGGATTAGTTGCAAGCGGTGTTAATGTTTTTTTATTAGGCCCCCTTCCAACACCTGGCGTTGCATATTTAACAAAAACGTTTAATGCTGATCTTGGCATTATGATTAGCGCATCTCACAATAAATATTCTGACAATGGTATTAAAATATTTACTAACGAAGGGTTAAAATTAAATGATGAGCAAGAATTAGCCATAGAGCAAATTGTTGACTCATACCAGTTAGATGTTGTTGCTTGCAATAAAATCGGTCGCTGTAAACGCATAGCTGACGCCTGTGGCCGTTATATAGAATTTTGTAAAAGTAGTTTTAAGGCAAAAAGATCGCTAGATGATTTAAAAATTGTTATTGACTGCGCTAATGGTGCAACATATTCCTCAGCACCGCATGTCTTTTCAGAGCTTGGCGCCGAAGTTATTGTTATAAATGATAAACCCAATGGCTTTAATATCAATGAAAACTGCGGCTCAACTCATCCACAAAAATTACAGCAAGCAGTAAAAGATAATAATGCTGTGCTGGGCCTAGCCTTTGATGGTGATGGCGATCGTATTGTAATAGTCGATGAGCATGGGGATATTTGTGATGGTGATGATATTTTATACATCATAGTAAATCATCTTATGAATCGCGAAAAAATGCATGGCGGTGTAGTGGGCACTGTAATGACTAATTTAGCATTAGAAAACTTTTTAAAAACTAAAAAAATTCCTTTTATCCGCACTGATGTTGGTGACAGATTTATCGTACAAGAATTAAAAAACCGTGATTGGACTCTTGGAGGCGAAAATTCTGGTCATATTTTATGCTTATCTAAAACAACAACCGGAGATGGCATAATTACTGCATTACAAGTTTTGGCTGCCATGATTAACCAAGAAAAAACTATAAGAGATTTATTAAAAGACTTTACAAAATATCCACAAAAAATTATAAATCTTGATATCTCTCAAAATGGAGATATCTTAGAGCAAGAAGAAGTTAAGAATATAATAAAAAATTATGAAAAAAAATTAGGAAAAAGTAATAGATTATTAATTCGTAAATCTGGAACTGAGCCCGTTATAAGACTAATGGTTGAAGGTCCAAATGAAAATGAAATAAGTACATTTGTTGAAGGTTTAAGCAAAGAAATAGGCAGTTATATATGCAAAAGTTAGTACTAGCTACGAGAAAAAGTAATCTAGCATTAATTCAGTCCAATATTGTTAAAGATTTATTAATAAAAAATAATAAAAATTTAGATATAGAATTATTAGAAATTATTACAAAGGGAGATAAAATTTTAGATAGAACATTGTCTAAAGTTGGTGGCAAAGGCTTATTTACTAAAGAACTTGAAAATTTTTTACTTGATAACAAAGCCGATTTTGCTGTTCATTCATTAAAAGATTTACCAGGAAAAATGCCAGAAGGCCTACAGCTATGCGCCATGCTAGAGCGCGAAGATCCCCGTGATGCTTTTGTTTCAAATAAATATTCGTCACTAAATGATTTACCTGAGCATTCTATAGTAGGAACTTCAAGTTTACGCCGCCAATCACAAATTTTAGCTATACGTCCTGATCTAAAAATAAAAAATCTACGTGGCAATATGAACACCCGACTTCAAAAATTAGATGACGGTGAATATGATGCAATTATATTAGCTGCCGCTGGATTAAAAAGATTAAACTTTGAAAATAGAATTGCTGAATTTTTAAGTATTGATAAATTCTTACCTGCTGTTTCTCAAGGAATTTTAGGGGTTGAATGCTTAGAAAATAATTACAAAATTATAGATTTATTTAAAGACCTAAACGATAAAAACAGTTTTCATTGTGCACAAGCTGAAAGGTCAATGAATAAAAAATTAGGTGGCAGCTGTCACACACCAATAGCAGGA
Source organism: uncultured Gammaproteobacteria bacterium (assembly GCA_964353115.1). Lineage (GTDB taxonomy): Bacteria > Pseudomonadota > Gammaproteobacteria > JAGOUU01 > JAGOUU01 > CAYGUI01. The sequence goes on along the minus strand of CAYGUI010000008.1, from coordinate 21,652 downwards.
TTTGCTGAAATAAAAGACAATAGAGTATTTTTACGTGGCAAAGTTCTATCTGAAGATGGTCAAAAAGTATTTTATGCTGAAGGTGATGATGAAATATTAAATGCAGAAAATTTAGGCGTAAAAATAGCTAATGAATTGATCAAACAAGGCGCAGACAAATACATTAATATACCAAATGAACTTTGAAAATTATAATATCATTGTAACTAGCGCTGCTCATCAAGCTCCTGAAATAGCTGAAAAAATAAAAGCTCTTGGAGCTAATCCCATTTTACTGCCTTGTATTGAAATTGAATTTTTGTCTATTGATTTAGATATTTTAAATCAAAATTTTGATAGTGCTATTTTTTTAAGTCCTAATTCTGTTTTATCATTGACGCATCGCTTCTCCCCTAGCAATGACGATAAATTAACACCTTTGAAGCATTGTAAAATATCTAATTATTTTGCAATAGGGCAAAAAACCGCAGAAAAAGCTCATAATTTAGTTAATAATAAAATAATTTTCCCACAGAAAAATAATGAAACTTCTGAGGGATTGTTAGAGCTTGATGAGTTAAATAATATAAAAAATAATAAAATAATTATATTCAAAGGCCAATATGGCCGTGATTTATTAATTCCAGAGCTAAAAAAACGCGGCGCTATAATTACAGAAATAGATACTTATAGAAGAAAAAAACCTAAAAATATTAATTATGAAATTTTAGAAAAAATTAATTTAGAACAAACTATAATAATTTTAAATAGCTGTGAAGTTATTGATAATTTACTATCAGATCTTCCAGATAAATTAAAAAATAAAGTTTTAAATACACAAATATCAGTAAGAAGCGAGCGCATAAAGAACCACGCTACAAAATATGGATTTACAAAAATATGGATCAAACAGATATTCTCCACATAAAAAATAGAATAAATAAATTAAAACCAACCACAGGTGGTTTATTTTTATATTATTTTTTGCCATATAGAAAAAAAGTTATTCTAAAAAATTTAGATTTAATTTTTGGTGATAACTTAAATATTGAAGAAAAGAAGAAATTTGTAAAATTAAATTATTCCCACTTTACTAAGTTTTTATATGAATTGATTATTGATCTTCCCAAATGCCCAACTCAATATTTACACGAAATTGACGTTAATGGAAAAGAAAATGCTATTAAGGCCAAAGACGAATCTCCTGGCGGAATGATTTTTTTATGCGGCCATATTGGCAATTTTGAACGCGGATTACTTGGTGGAGCTCAAACAATAGCCCAACACGATGCTAAACCATATTGTATTAGAAAAAAATTAGGGGTCAAAAAAATAGAAAAATTTGTTTTTAATCGCTTAAAAAAAGCAAAATTAGATGTAATATTGACTAAAGGGGCATTAAAAAAATCTTCTGAGCTTTTAAAAGATAATAAAAATATTATTTTTTTTGTTATTGACCAGCATATGTGCATAAGTAAGAAAAATGGTATAAAAGCAAATTTTTTAGGAAAACCCTGTGGAACTTATACCTCTATCGCCCATTTTGCCAAACAAGGATATCCTATTGTTCCAGTACAATCATATCGTGATGAAAATGGTAAAACTTGCAGTAAAATTTATCCTGCCTTAGAATGGATAGCCCACGAGGATCCGGAAAAAGAAATTGAACTTAATACGCAACAATATAATGATTGTGTTGGTAAATTTGTTTTAGAATATCCAGAGCAGTGGATTTGGCTGCATCGCCGCTGGAAACTTAAAGAAGCCTATGAAAATTAAAATATTAGTAGCCGTTAAACGCGTTCATGATTATAAATCTCGTATAACCGTTAAAAAAGATAATTCTGATGTTGATTTATCCAATACTCGCATGGATCTTAATCCGTTTGATGCTATAGCATTAGAAGAAGCCATTAAATTAAAAGAGCAAGGAATTGCCGATGAAATAACAGTTGCTACTATTGGCAATAAAAAAGCTGAAGAGCAAATAAAAACTTGCTTGGCAATGGGAGCAGATAAAGCTATTCATATTATAACTGACGAAATATTACAACCTCTTGCTATTTCTGAAATTTTGAAAAATTTAGTTAAAACTAATAGTTTTGATTTAATTCTAATGGGCAAACAAGCGATTGATAGTGATTTTAATTGCACCGGTCAAATGCTGGCAGCAAAGCTTGATTACCCGCAAGCAACATTCATATCAAAAATAAAAATAAATAACTATGAAGCTGAAATTACCAGAGAAGTAGATAACGGACTTGAAACTATTAAACTTAATTTACCAGCAGTTATAACCTGTGATTTAAGACTAAATAAACCTCGGCGCCCTACTTTGCCAAATATTATAAAAGCTCGGCAAAAAATTATTGATAAAATTAACTTAAGCGATTTAAACCTAGATTTGCCAATAGGCCTAAAAATCATTAAAATCGAGCAGCCAAGTAATAAACGTAAAAAAATTATCGTAAATTCTACTAATGAATTGCTTAATCATATCAGAATTAATAACTGATAATCTCATAGCTGCTGCTAATAAATTAACTAAAAATATAGATTATTTAGTTTTAAAACAAGATGTTGCAGAAAATTTAACGGCAACGATATTAAATTTAGATTTAGCATCTTACAGCCATATTTTATTTCCAGCAAATAGCTTTGGAAAAAACTTAGCCCCAAGAATTGCGGCAAAATTAAATTTTAATCAAGTAAGTGACGTTTGTGAAATAATCGATGATAAAACTTTTGTACGCCCTATTTATGGTGGCAGTGCTTTAGCCACAGTTGAATCTGCTGATAAAATTAAAATACTGACTATCAGATTAAGTGCTTTTCAGCAAACAACTAATAAATTAAATAATTTAAGTAGAATAAATTATTTAACTATTGATTATCAAAACTCAAAAGTTAGCCCAGTTATAATTAATCAGCAAACTTCACAATCATCACGACCAAAATTAGAAAATGCCAAAATTATTGTTTCTGGTGGACGTGGTTTAAAAAATAAAGCTAATTTTGAATTATTATATAAATTAGCTGATAAATTAAACGCTGCTATTGGCGCAACAAGAGCAGCTGTTGATGCCGGATTTATCTCCAATGATCATCAAGTTGGCCAAACTGGAAAAACTGTAGCCCCCGAATTATATTTCGCAATTGGAATTTCCGGTGCCGTACAACACTTAGCAGGCATAAAAGACAGTAAAATTATTATAGCTATTAATAATGATCCTGATGCTCCAATCTTTCAATATGCTGATTATGGATTAGTTGGCGATCTATTTTCAGTAATTGAAGAAATCGAGTATAATCTATGCGATGTTCCCCAGTAATCTTTTTAAATTATCATCTGAGCAAGAGCTAATACGCGACACTGTACGTGATTTTGCACAAGAAAATATTGTACCTATTGCACAAGAAATCGATGAAAAAGATGAATTTCCACGCCATTTATGGCCTAAACTTGGCGAACTTGGATTACTTGGAATTACAGTTGACGAAAAATTTGGCGGCAGTAATTTAGGATATTTTGAGCATGCATTAGTCATGGAAGAAATTAGCCGCGCATCCGGCTCTATTGGTTTAAGCTACGCTGCCCATTCTAATTTAGCGGTCAATCAACTTTCGCTAAATGGTAATAATCAGCAAAAAGAGCAATATCTACCTAAATTAATATCTGGCGAGCATGTTGGCGCACTGGCGATGAGTGAAGTCAATGCTGGCTCTGATGTTATGAGTATGCAGCTTAAAGCAGAAGATCACGGAGATACTTTTGTACTAAATGGTACAAAAATGTGGATCACCAATGGTCCTGAGGCTGATGTTCTTATAGTTTATGCCAAAACAGCTACAGCTAATAATCCCAAAGCAATTACTGCTTTTATTATTGAAAAAGATTTTAGTGGATTTTCCTCAGCACAAAAACTAAGTAAACTTGGTATGCGTGGTTCAAGCACATCAGAGCTAATTTTTGATAATTGCAAAGTTCCAAAAGAAAATGTATTAGGTGAAATAAATAATGGCGTGAAAGTTTTAATGTCAGGCTTAGATTTAGAGCGAGTAGTTCTTGCAGCAGGTCCAGTTGGATTAATGCAAGCAGCGCTAGACATTGTATTGCCGTATATTAAAGAGCGCAAGCAGTTTAATAAATCTATTGGTGAGTTTCAGCTAATGCAAGGCAAAATTGCTGATCTTTATACAGCAACCAACGCTGCACGTGCCCTACTTTATAGTACAGCCAAAGCTTGTGATGATAAAACAATAACTAGGTATGATGCAGCATCAGTAATTTTATTTGCCGCAGAAAATGCCACTCAAGTAGCACTACAAGCAATTCAAGCTTTAGGTGGTAATGGCTATACCAATGAATATCCAGTTGGTCGAATTTTGCGCGATGCAAAGTTATATGAAATTGGAGCAGGAACATCAGAAATTCGCCGCATGTTAATCGGCCGCGAATTATTTAAACTAATATAAAAAATAATAAAATGTCAGTTATTAGTAGCAATTTTGCTAAAAATTTTACAGCTAATAAAAAATTAGCAGAAAATTTAGCACAGAAATTAAGAAAAATAAAATTAGGTGGCAGTGAAAAAGCTATCACCAAATTTATTGCACAAAATAAATTATTGCCGCGTGACAGAATAACTAAATTATGCGATAAAAATAGTGATTTTTTAGAGCTATCACCACTCGCAGCAGACGGTGTTTATGCTGACTATACGCCTTGTGCTGGAATTATTACGGGAATTGGTAAAGTTCATGGCATAAACTGCATGATTATTTGTAATGATGCAACAGTTAAAGGTGGCGCCTACTACCCTCTTACTGTAAAAAAACATTTACGCGCGCAACAAATAGCACTAGAAAATAAATTACCATGTATTTATTTAGTCGATTCTGCCGGTGCAAACTTAAGTTTTCAAGCTGAAGTTTTTCCTGATAAAGATCATTTTGGCCGCATATTTTTTAATCAAGCGCGCATGTCAGCACAAAACATTCCACAAATTGCGGTTGTTATGGGCTCTTGCACTGCTGGCGGCGCATATGTTCCAGCAATGGCCGATCATTGTGTAATGGTAAAAAATCAAGCGACTATTTTTCTTGCAGGTCCTCCATTAGTACAAGCTGCAACAGGTGAAATCGTTGATAGTGAAACGTTAGGAGGAGCCGAGACGCACTGTAAAATTTCTGGCGTTGCTGATTATTATGCCGACAATGATTATCATGCAATAGATATTACTCGTAAAATAATTTCATATTCTTCGTTATTACAAACACCTAAAGAAACTCATAAAGATATTAAGCAACCAAAACACGATATTTCTGAGCTATACAGCATTATTCCAGAAAATCTAAGCACTAATTTTAATCCTAAAGAAATTATTAAACGCATTGTTGATGATTCTGATTTTTTAGAATTTAAAGAAAATTTTGGTAAAACTATTATTACTGGCTTCGCTAAAATCAATAATTATAAAGTTGGTATTATCGCGAATAACGGCATATTATTTTCCGATTCCGCATTAAAAGCTACGCATTTCATTCAACTTTGCTGCCAGCAAAAAATTCCTTTATTATTTTTACAAAATATTTCGGGCTTTATGGTTGGAAAAAAAGTTGAGCACGAGGGTATTGCTAAGCATGGCGCTAAAATGGTCAATGCTGTCGCTTGTGCGAATGTTCCAAAATTAACTATTATTACCGGTGGAAGTTTTGGCGCTGGTAACTATGGCATGTGTGGACGAGCGTATGATCCGCGTTTTTTATGGGCTTGGCCGAATAGTAAAATTTCTGTTATGGGAGGAAAACAAGCTGCTAGTGTTTTTTCTCAAATAAATAAAAATAATAATCAACAAGATTTAAGCAATGTAATAGAAAAATATAACACTGAATCAGACTGCTATTATGCCAGCGCAAGATTATGGGATGATGGAATTATTGATCCTGCTGATACTCGCAAAGTATTATCACACGCACTTGAGATAGTTTATCAAAATGAATTTGCTGATAGTAATTTTGGTGTCTTTAGAATGTGAATAATATGAGCATAATCCTTAACAAAAAAAATAATATCGCCGAAATAATCCTAAATAACCCTAAAAAACATAATGCTTTTGATGAACTATTTATTCAGGATTTTATAGCAATTTTAGATCAAATTTCACAAGATCAGGATTTACGCATAGTAATAATAAAGTCTTCAAGCAAAAACTTTTGTGCTGGCGCTGATTTAAAATGGATGGCGCGGATGAAAGATTTTTCTTATGAAGAAAATATTGCTGATGCTATGCAATTAGGTCTTATGCTTGAAAAACTTAATACTTTGCCAATTCCAACTATTGCAATTGCACAAGGAGCAACTTATGGCGGTGGACTTGGAATTTTAGCGTGTTGCGATATCGTAATTGCAGATCAAAATAGTAAATTTTGTTTTTCTGAAACAAAGCTTGGACTTATACCCGCAATGATTAGTCCGTATATTAAATCTGCTATTGGCGAGAGAAATATGCGGCGTTTATTTTTAACTGCTGAAGTTTTTGATGCAAATAAAGCGTTAACTATAAATTTAGTTTCTGAAATATCTGATCAAAATAATTTTGAGCAAATTTCAGCTACTATAATTAATAATATTTTAAATACTGCGCCAGGGGCTATAGAAAAAGCCAAAAAATTAATTTTGGGAAATAATAATCAATTAGAAAATGCAAAAATACTGTCTGGGGTTCGGGTTAGTGCGGAAGCTCAAGATTTTATTGATGCCTTTTTAAGTTCTAATTAATTGGAAGATTGCAATAACAGCTCTTTTAACCAATTCTCCGACAAGAAAAATAATCTAATTTTGCATCAACTATTAACTGGCTAATTTTCAAATGAAAACTATCATCAAATTTTTCTTTTGGATTATTACTAGAATAGTTTTTAATTGCAGTTTTTGCCGAGTAAAAATTACCGAAATTTATTGAATATAAGCTCTGATCTGACAACATAGCTTTACCAAGATTAAACATACTATGCTGCGTTGTAGTGTAATAAGCGGCCTCTTTATCCCAACGACCATCAAGCTTATATTTTATAGCTTCACTAATTATTTTAGGATAAGTTACTTTATCTGCAGATACCTTTCCTAAAACTTCTTTTTGTATATCAATACGACAATTATTAAGTGAAATAATTTCTTTTGCTCCTGAAAAATATTCCGGTTGCAAAGTTAAAAATGCTCTAAGCTCTGCTTGCATACGTAACTGACGATCTTCATCTGTTGCACCCCACTCTTTAGCATATTTTGCATCATCGATATCAATAGATACTTGATTTCCAATTGGCATGCCACAGCAATGAACTAAATCAAAAAAAGAATTAAAATTGAAAATATACTTATATTTATCCGTATTAACTAATTTTTCATAATACTCAGTAAAAGATTCAATATTAAATTCTCTTTTAGAAGGATTTTTTGTAACCAAATGATATATGCTATTAAAAGCAGGTTGATCATGCTTTATACATGCAGCTAAATCTTTTATATGCGCCATTCTTTGGTAAACTTCTTTGATCTGTACAGTTAAAGATGACAGTAAATTTTTTACTTTATCTAAACTATAAAGATCACCATATTTTGCATCACAACTAACAGACATTACAGCAGCTTGTAAAAAAATCTCTGAATTATTATGCTTTTTTAAATAATCATCTATTAATTGATGACAATCCTTATTTTGCTCTTTTTTACCTTTTAATTTATTTTTTAAATCATTAATACCAAAATCAATAGCTGTTCTAACTCGCTCAGATTTTATTTTGTTGTAATATTCCAAATATCCCATTTGCGGGGCATTAAAACAAATTGCTGGTCGATTATTGTGAGCATATTCGTTCTTATTAGCATAAATAGCCATTAGTTGGGCAAGAGCTCCACCTAATGAGTGGCCAGTAAATGATAAATTTTTTATTTTGTTTTCTTCCATTATCTCCAAATAAAAACTTTTAGCTTTCTCAAAAACCTGCGGCCATTCATTGTGAGCAATTTTTAAATCATGATGAAAAAAATCATAAATATCATCGCTCCCACGAAATGCTATTACTCCAGTTTGCTCATCTCGTATATTTTCTCGAACATAAAATGCCGCGTAAAATCCAGTTTCATCTGGTAAAGATTCTTTTTTTCTTGTCCAACCATGCTCTTTTTGTAAAAAACTGTCTTTATAAAATCCATCAATTGGGATATTTTTTTGATCTATCAATCTTATTTCTGGATATAATTTGTCGACTTCAGGAAAATAAACATCATGACAAAAGCGAATATAATCTTCTAATTTAACTTCATACAACATAAAAACTCCTTTTAATTATTAAAATTACAAAAATACATATCCAAACGAGCAATGAAATCAGTGGGCTCATAATCTGGCTGATAAATAAAAATATTCAAATCTGAATTCCAGCTAAAGTGATACGATGCTTTTTTTATATATGGACAAGCTTGTTTTAATAAATTTTGTGGGATAGTAAAAATATAAAAATCTTTCCGATAATGAAATTTACGCTCCCATTGAAAATCAGGTCCAGATTTTTTTTCTTGCCATACTGATATTGTATTTATAGTTTCAGATAATGTATGACATGGAATATCATATTTTAAATAATCCATATTTTTATAAGCATTTTTTATATAACTGTCTATATTTAAGCTTCCATGTAAAGTAGGTAGGAAATTATTATCTTTATTAATATTTCCTATAAAACTACGCATATAGTAATACTTATTAGTATTAACATACGGATAATTAGTTGTAATATCGCGTAAATCTCGAGCAAGTTGTTGTGTTTTATAATTCAAACCAACCTTATCATCTGACAACCAATAATCATCTTTGTGATCAACTATCAAATGTAAATGACAATCGTATTCTTCAAAAGTATAATTTGTTGCTGGTTTATATTCTTTTACTGTAACTGCTACACCATGCAGTCCTTCTGATAATTCAACAGCTTTTTTTAAGTCTAAATCTGGAAATGAAGTATCGTCATTTGACAGCTCAGCAAACTTTTTATCATAGAAAAATATTTTAAAGCCTTCATCTGGTATTGATATTTTTTCAATTTCTGAGACTGCTGCACGAGTTTCTGCGTCAGTTATGACCTTTGGTGGGAAGTTTTTTGCAAAAGATTTAACTGAGAATATTGCTAATAATAAAAGAAATTTTTTTTGATGCATACTACTACTCCTTGTAATGGCATTCTAGCATAGCTACAATTAAAATTTTAAGGACAAGATAAAATGGAATTAATCAGCAAAATCAAAAAATCTCTTTTTTATTCACTAGAGGGATTAAAAGTAGCAATAAAAGAAGAATTATCTTTTCGCCTTGAACTTATTATCTTTATAATTTTACTGCCGATTATTTATTTTATTAGTAAAACAAGAACTGATTTTTGTATTTTATTAATATCGTATTTTTTAATTTTTATTACAGAAATGCTTAACTCTGCGTTAGAAGCTTTAACTGATAGAGTTAGCTCTGAGCACCACCCCTTAAGCAAAAAAGTAAAAGATTTAGGCTCAGGGGCAGTTTTTTTGGCAATAATTTTATTTTCAATAATTTTTATAATAAATATTATATAAAATTAGACATCCAAATTACTAACGCTTAATGCATTTTCTTGAATAAAATCACGTCGTGGCTCAACTTGATCACCCATTAAGGTAGTAAATAAACTATCGGCAGCTACAGCGTCATCAATTGTAACTTTAACCAAACTACGAGTTTCTGCATTCATAGTAGTTTCCCACAATTGATCAGCATTCATTTCACCTAAACCTTTATAGCGCTGAATGGTTTGTCCTTTTTTAGCATCTTCCAATAACAAATCAAGGCTCTTAGCTAAATTAGAAACTTTTACTTCATTATCTCCCTTCTTAATATAAGATGATTCAGTTAACATATTTTTTAGTTTAAAGCCAACTTCAGATAAAACTAAATAATCAGAAGAGTTAAAAAATTCATAGTTCAACATATAACTATTTTTTGCTCCATTAAGAACAAAATTAATATTTACAGCAAAATATGACTCTCCCTCTTTTTGCTGTGCTAACAAACTATATTCACACTTAGCATCTGCAATTGGACTGTCGGCTATTATCTGCTGTACATTTTTAGCCCAAGCATCAACTTTATCTTTTTTGTTTAAATCTTCAATAGCTAATCTTGGTACCGACATAATAAACTCTAATAAATCGATATTATATTTATTACCCATACGTGATAAAACCTTGCGCCCTCGACGATAATCTTTTATCAATTTTGAAAAGTCTTCGACACTTAATGGTGGCTTATCTCTAACAATATAAAATTCTATATTTTGTAGTGCAAGCTCCATTAGATATTCATCTAATCGCAGCTCGTCTTTAACATAACGTTCTTGCTTACCTTTCTTAACTTTAAATAAAGGTGGCTGCGCTATGTAAATATGACCACGCTCAACTAACTCTGGCATTTGACGATAAAAGAAAGTTAATAATAAAGTTCTAATATGCGAACCATCGACATCAGCATCCGTCATAATAATTATTTTATGATAACGAAGTTTGTCAGGATTATACTCATCTTTACCAATTCCACATCCAAGAGCAGTAATTAGCGTTGCCACTTCGACGGATGCCAGCATTTTATCAAAACGTGCTTTTTCAACATTAAGTATTTTACCCTTAAGCGGTAAAATTGCTTGTGTTCGTCTATTACGACCTTGTTTAGCAGAGCCACCAGCAGAATCACCCTCAACTAAAAATATTTCTGATAGTTTTGGATCACGCTCTTGGCAATCAGCCAGTTTTCCAGGAAGGCCTGCTAAATCTAGCGCTCCTTTACGACGCGTCATTTCACGAGCACGGCGAGCAGCTTCACGGGCCCTTGCTGCATCAATAATTTTAGAAACTATCTCTTTGGCATCTTGAGGATTTTCCATTAAATATTCTGAGAACTTCGCTGCCATTAGCGTTTCTACAGCAGCCTTCACTTCAGAAGATACCAGTTTATCTTTAGTCTGAGATGAGAACTTAGGATCAGGGACTTTAACTGATAAAACAGCCGTTAACCCTTCACGCGCATCATCGCCAGAAGTACTAATTTTAGCTTTCCTAAAAAAACCTTCTTTTTCCATGTAGTTATTCATGGTTCGTGTTAAAGCACCTCTGAAACCTGCTAAGTGAGTTCCGCCATCTTTTTGTGGAATATTATTAGTAAAGCAATAAATGTTTTCATTAAAGGCATCATTCCACTGCATCGCAACTTCCACCACGATATCATTAGCTTGAGCAGAAAAAGAGAATATATTCTTATTTAAAGTTGCTTTATTTTTGCTTAAATGCTCAACAAAAGCACGAATACCACCTTTATATTCAAAAACACCGTCTTTTCCAGAACGCTCATCGCGCAAATTAATCCTAACACCGGAATTTAAAAATGATAACTCACGTAACCTTTTAGCCAATATTTCATAATGAAACTCTGTAAGAGCAAATGTTTTTTTGCTCGGAGTAAACCTAATATAAGTCCCCCTTTTTTCACTATCTCCAATAACTTTTAATGGAGCTAATGGATCACCATGCGAATAAAACTGCTGGTATTCTTTACCGTTTTGGAAAATTTTAAGCTCTAATGATTCTGATAAAGCATTAACAACAGATACACCAACTCCGTGCAAACCACCTGAAACCTTATAGGAGCTGCTATCAAATTTACCACCAGCATGCAAGACTGTAAGTATAACTTCAGCAGCTGAACGCCCTTCTTCTTCATGAATTCCAGTTGGTATACCGCGACCATTATCCATAACACTTACCGATCCGTCATCATGAATAGTTACGGTAATTTTGTCACAAAAACCAGCTAAGGCTTCATCGATGGCGTTATCAACAACCTCATAAACCATATGATGAAGACCTGATCCATCGTCAGTATCTCCAATATACATTCCTGGTCGCTTGCGCACTGCATCTAAGCCTTTTAATACTTTAATACTTGATGATCCGTATGCATCGGATGATGTTGAATTATTTAATTTTTTTTCTTCCATAACCATGGTTTATTTTGTGCAAAAAATGATTGATTAGACAAGAAGTATTATAACATTTTATAAATTATATTTCTTCCGAATGTTTCACGTGGAACAATTTAGATTTTCCACTATAACATCTTGTTTTATATGGTTTTTCAACTTAACTAACAGTCCTTTATCGGAGTTTTTTATTCCATCTAAAAACAAACTTGTCATTATTATTTGATGCCTATTAGACAACAAATAATCAATTACGGTATTTAAAACTGTTAAGTCAAGCTCAGATGCAATATCATCCAATAAGAAGATACACCTAACACCTTGTTTTATATACAAATACTCTGCACAAGCCAATCCTAAAGCTAATAAAACCAACTTCTGCTGGCCTCGTGACAATAGATCGCGAACCAAAACATTATGTTTTTGAAAGTTTATATCAAATTTATGCGGACCAATTGATGTATAACCACAAGACATGTCAATTAAGTATTTGTTTTTAAATATATTTATTAACTTATCATTTATATCCCAACCCGGAGAAAATGTTAGCTCTAAGCCTTCGGTATTTATATTTAAATTTTCAGCAAGATTAAAAAAGATAGGAGTTATATCTTTTATTATTTTTTGCTGTAAATAATAAATTTTTTCACCGGTATCTGCCATGATTTCATCCCACGGCTTTAAATTGTTATAACTAACCCTTTGTTTCAATAAGGTATTTTTTTGTTTTAGAGCTCTATTATAATCTTTCCATAGATTATAAAATTGATGTTCCACGTGGAACATTGTCCAATTAACTATTTTTTGGCGATACAAACTCCCCAAATTAAAGACCCTAAAATAATCTCCTTCCATTAAAAATAGCGGAATAATTTTAGATATATCTGAAAGACTAGCTACTTTATTATTATCAAAGTATATATTTTTTTTACTTGATATTTTTTTAGAAAACTTAATTTCTTGTTCAAAATTTAACTCTAGATTACTAATTTTAAGATTTAATCTAAAAAAATCACTATCGCTTTTAATTACTTTATCAATGTTTGATACACGAAATGATTTTCCTAAAGCCAAAACATTTAGCGCCTCGAGGATACTAGTCTTACCAGCCCCATTATCACCAAGAATAATAGTTATATTGTCTGAAAATTTAAGAGAAAAATTAGAAAAGTTACGAAAATTAACTAAAGTTAATTCTTTTAACACACCTATATCCTCATCGGCATTATAAGATATTTTAGAGAAGCATCTATTCCTTCCCCTGTTACTAAAATCGGCTTGTTGTTATCTAAAAAATTTAGATTTACAATCTCTCCAGATATAACTGAAAGAACATCGAGCATATATTGATAATTAAAACAGATTTCAAATTGAGAAAACTTATCTTTAAGCGAGATACTACCTTCTGCATGCTCAGTGTCTCTATTATTAGCGCTTAACTTTAAAATATTCTCATCTAAAGTTAATCTCACCGCCCTACTTTTTTCATTTGATAAAATAGCTACGCGCTGCAATATAGTTTTTAATTCATCACGCAAAACAGGAACCTTCATTGAAAATTCTTTAGGCATTAAAGATTCATATCCTGGGTAACGAGAATTAATTAATTTTGAATAAAAAATGTATTCTGCTCCAACAATTTTTAAATATGAGCTGCTAAAAAATATTTTAGTTTTTTCATTTTTATCCGATAAGATCTTCAATAGCTCTAAAATTGATTTGCGAGGAATAATTAAATTTTTATTGCGCTCTATATTAGTACCAAAGTCCCCATCATTTTTTTCAGAGATAGATAATCGGTGGCCATCGGAAGCAACAGCACGAAACTTCTTATTTGTAATTTCCCAAAGCATTCCAACTAAATAAATACGAACATCATTTTGCGCCATAGAAAAATAACTTTGTGAAATTATTTTTTTTAACTCTTTAGACGATATAAAAAATTCACATGACTCTTCTGCATCATCAATTAATGGAAAATTTTCTCCTGTAATAACAGGTAAAGAAAAATTACTCCCTTCCGCGCTAATTTGAATTTTATTATTTTCTAATATTTTAATTTCCAAATTACTTGCTGATGGTAATGACTTACAAATATCTAGAAATTTTTTTCCGGGAACTGCGATATTATTTAAATTATTATCTATTTTTAAATTACTAACTTTTGCCCTTATTTCTGTATCTAAATTTGATCCAATTAAATATAAATCGTCTTCGATTATTTTAAATAAGATTGTTGATAAAATTTGATTACTTTTATTATTATCAACAACACCTGATATTAACTGTAATGGCTCTAGTATGGTTTCTTTTAATATTTTCATGTTACTCAGTTAGTATTTTAATTAACTCATTATGGGCATCTTCAATTTCCGCTAATTTATTTCGTAGATCCTCTATCACTTTACAAGCATGTATTACTGTTGTGTGATCTTTCCTATCAAACGCATCACCAATTTCAGATAAACTACACCCCGTTAATTCTTTAGCTATATACATAGCCAACTGGCGCGGACGAGATATATTACGACTACGGCGCTTTGATAAAATATCAACCACTCTAATTTGAAAATAATCAGCAACAGCACGCTGTATATCATCAATTAAAACAGGTTCATCATGAGCTGAAAATAAATCCTTTAATGACTCACAAACAAAGTCTATGGTAATTTTACGGCCAGAAAATTGCGCATTTGCAGATATCCTCTTTAAAACTCCTTCTAGCTCACGAACGTTAGATTTAACTTTTTTAGCAACAAAAAAAGCTACCTCCTGACTGATATCAGCATTAAGCCTATCAGCTTTACTCATCAATATAGCCACTCTTGTTTCCAATTCTGGTGGCTCAACAGCAACAGTCAACCCCCAACCAAAACGTGATTTTAAGCGCTCTTCAACGCCATTAATGTCTCGTGGATAACGATCACAAGTAACTATTACCTGCTTTTGCCCTTCGAGTAAGGCATTAAAAGTATGGAAAAACTCTTCCTGAGAACGTTCTTTTTTAGCAAAAAATTGTATGTCGTCAATAAGCAAAGCATCAACTTCACGATAATACTGTTTAAACTCATTAATTCTATTGCATTGCAAAGCTTTTACCATATCAGCAACAAACCTTTCAGAATGCATATAAACAACTTTAGCGTTTTTATTCTCCTTTAAAATCATATTACCAACAGCATGCATTAGGTGTGTTTTACCAAGACCTACTCCACCATAAATAAATAAAGGATTATAAGCCCCACCCGGGTTTCGTGATACCTGCTGTGCAGCAGCTAAAGCCAGTTGATTAGATTTTCCTTCAACATAATTTTCAAAGGTAAACTCTGAATTCAAATTATTGTGTTGTAAAATAAATGGCAGATGATCTTCTTTTTTCTCAATTATTTTTTCTTCTGACTTATTACTATCTTTTTGTTTAATATCATTTTTTTCAAGAGTTATAACATGGGAAGGACGAAATTCTCTCTTCTCTTGCTTCCTAGATCCTATTTCAATTTGAACCTGCAAACTTTCACTTGGAGCCACTTTACAAATAAGCTCTTTAATTTTATCTAAATAGCGTTTTTTAACCCAGTCACGAATAAACCCATTTGGAGCAAAAAGAAACAAAGTTCCTTGCTGCATATCTGGTTGCAATGTTTTAATCCATGTGTGCATTTGCTGAGAAGAAACCTCTCGATCTTTCTCAAGTTCGTTAACACACTCCACCCAGATGTCACTCACAAAACCCCCATAAAAAACAAAAAATAGCACCAACAATCATACATCATATGCTTAAAGCCAAGAAACTTTCAAAATTTATTAATTTTTATTTTCAAACAATAAAATACAACAAAAACATATATTTATATCAAAAATAATAAAAATCTTATTTAACATAATATTGTGGATAACTTTGTGGATAAGTGCCATTTTCCTGTGGATAACTATGTGGATAAAATGTGGATAACTTGGTGATCCTCGAGTTATCCACATTTTATCCACAGGTTATCCACATAGTTATCCACAGGGTAAAGTTATGATTTAAAAGGAAAAAACCTAGTTATCCACAGAAAACCTCTTCCCTAATAATAATAATATATTTAAATACATTTTTTTATTATTATTATTATAAAAAATCTGGTAGAATTTACCTCAAGATTTAAAACCCAAATTAAGTATTAAATTATTGGAGATTTATTTATGAAAAGACCATTTCAACCTAACAACAGAAAAAGAAAAACAACTCATGGCTTTAGAGCTAGAAAAGGATCAAAAATTCTTAATGCTAGAAGAGCTAAAGGACGTAAAAGATTAACTGCTTAAAAATAAACCTTGAATAAGATACACAAGATATCAGAAAAGGCCCAATTTGACCGAATTTTAAATGATGGCTCTGTACATAAGTCATCATCACTAGTTCTTTTTAAAAGTCCCAAAATTCAGCAATTTGGTCGTTTAGGAGTAATAATTTCAAAACGCAACATCTCTAAAGCTGTAACACGAAATAGAATTAGGAGAATTGTTCGCGAAAGTTTTCGTGTAAACGAAAAATATTTAGGGAATTTTGATATTGTAATAAAAATACGTAGGAATGCAGGTATTAAACTAAATAAAATTTTAGGATGCGAGTTGAAAAATATTTGGTCTAAATTTTAACTATGAAAAATATAGCTAAAAAAATTTTTATAAAATTAATTAAAGCGTATCAGTATTTCATAAGCCCTCTTTTAAAAAAAAATTGTAAATTTATTCCTTCTTGTTCTTCTTATGCAATAGAAGCTTTTAAAAAACATGGAATATTAAAAGCTTTTTTTTTATCCTTAGTACGGATTTGTAAGTGCCAACCTTTTTGTAAAGGAGGATACGATCCGGTATAGTCTAAGTCTTTTTATTTAAATTTTAAATTTTATGGAATCACAAAGAGTCATTTTATTTTTCGCATTTTGTTTATTAAGTTTCATGTTATGGGATTCTTGGCATAAAGAATTCTCACCTCATCCAACTGTAAAAACAGAAGAGCGCCCTACTTCGTTACAAAATGAAATATCTGATGTACCTGTTGCTCATAGCTCTGTTACTCAACATCAAGAAAAAATTAATACAAATGAAAATTTAAATAACGTTATAAATATAAAAACAGACGTTTTAGATTTAGTAATAAATAAAACGGGTGGAGATATTATTTCAAGCAAATTATTGCAATACCCGGTTAGTCTTTCAGATAAAAAACCTTTGCAATTATTAAATTATTCAAATAAAGATCTTTATCTTGCTCCAAATGGATTAGTAAGTGATATTGGCCCTGATACAGTTAAAAATAGAGCTGAATATAACTCAAAACAAAATAGTTACGAATTAACAGATAATAAAGATAATATTTTGGTTCCATTAACTTGGTCTAAAAACGGAATTATTATTGAAAAAGTATTTAAATTTAAGCGCGGCAGCTATGAAGTTGATGTTGAATATAATATTAAAAATAATTCTGGAAAATCATGGGAAGGATATCCTTTCGCTCGATTAAAAAGAAAAGAAGTTCCTGTTAAAAGCTCAGCTCTAGGATTTAAAACCTTTACGGGGTTAGCCTGGTATACACCTGATAGCAAATATAAAACTTTTGCTTTTGATAAATTAAAATCCGATCCACAATCGACCAATGCTAAAAATGGTTGGATCGCTATGGTGCAGCAATATTTTGTTTCTGCTTGGATACCAGAGAAAGATCAAGAGTATAATATTAAGTTAAATACTTTATCTGACAATATTTATGCTGGAACTTTAACTGGACCTGAAGTTAAACTTGCTCCAGGTGAAAGCAAGCAAATAAGTTTTAAATTTTATTCCGGACCTGAAATACCTGCAAAACTTAATGCAGTTGCTCCACATCTTGATCGTTCAATAGATTTCGGTATTTTTTGGCCTATATCTTCAGTATTATTATCAATAATGAAATTTTTTCATAAATTTTTATTAAATTGGGGATTAGCAATTATTGCTGTTACAGTTTTAATAAAAGCTTTATTTTATAAAATGTCAGCATCAAGCTATCGCTCTATGGCTAAGATGAAAAAATTACAGCCTAAAATTGATCAAATAAAACAGCGCTACGGTGAGGATAAACAAAAAGTTGGCGTTGCAATGATGGAATTATATAAAAAAGAAAAAGTAAGTCCATTAGGTGGTTGTTTACCAATGTTAATACAAATGCCCTTTTTCCTAGGCTTTTATTGGGCAATTATAGAAAGTGTGCAGTTAAGACAGGCTCCATTTTTCTTGTGGATAAAAGATTTATCTATACCTGATCCTTACTTTGTTTTACCGATAATTATGGGTGTGACGATGTTGTTACAACAAAAATTATCTCCACAATCTTATCAAGATGAAACACAAGCAAAAGTTATGATGATAATGCCGGTAGTATTTACTTTTATGTTTTTATATTTCCCTGCTGGATTAGTTTTATATTGGACTGTTAATAATGCATTATCTATCTTGCAGCAATGGTGGGTAATGAAACAAGAAGGCGTGTAATAAGAATTACTGACAAGTATTTAAGTAAAAAAATAAAAATAATAAAATGCTTAACTTTTCAACAAAAACAATTGCAGCGATAGCGACAGCAACCGGACAAGGTGGTGTTGGTATTGTTAGAGTATCAGGGCCACAAGCTTTCGTTATCGCTGAAAAAATTACAAATAAAAAATTAAATCCTCGTGTTGCAGTATTTACTAAATTTTTTGCTGAAAATAGCGAAATAATTGATGAAGGTATAGCACTTTTTTTTAAAAATCCAAATTCTTTTACTGGTGAAGATGTTTTGGAACTCCAAGGACATGGCGGAACAATAGTTTTAAATAATATTTTAAAACGAGTTTTGCAATTAGGAGCTGTTCATGCTGATCCCGGAGAGTTTTCAAAACAAGCTTTTTTAAATAATAAAATTGATTTAGCTCAAGCAGAAGCTATAGCAGATTTAATTTCTGCTAAAACTGATCAAGCTGCGCGTGGCGCAATAAATTCTTTGCAAGGAGAGTTTTCAAAAAATATTGAAAAAATTATAAAAAAAATAGTTAATTTGCGTATATTTTTTGAAGCTGCATTAGATTTTCCCGATGAAGAAGTGGATTTTTGGCAGGATGAAAAAGTTGCACAAAAAATTTCCGAAATTATTTTTGATATTGAAAATATTTTAAAAAGAACAAAAAGTGGAAAAATATTACAAGAAGGCTTAAAAATAGTTTTGGCAGGTGAGCCAAATGCAGGAAAATCTACATTATTAAATGCCTTAGCGCAGGATAATATAGCAATAGTAACTGATATACCTGGAACTACTCGTGATATATTATCGCAAAATATTAATATAGATGGTATACCACTTATTATTACTGACACTGCTGGTATACGGAAAAGTAGCGATATTATAGAGCAAGAAGGTATAAAAAGGGCGCTTATTGCAGCTGAAAAATCCGATTTTTTATTTGTAATTATTGATGCTGCTAAAAACAAAAATAAATTAAAAGATATAGAAAGTATTAATAATTATTTTAGTGAATTATTTTCAGGTAAAAAAATAAATAAAAATATACTTATTATTTTAAATAAAATCGATTTAGATCCCGAATATTTGTCTGGCAATATTCAAAGCATTGGCAGTGAATTTGAGATCATACAAATCTCAGCTAAAAATAATATAGGTTTAGAACAAATAAAAAAATATATAAAAAATAAAGCTGGACTAGTAAATACAGAAGAAAATATTTTTACTGCACGTGAGCGTCATGTCTTAGCTTTAACAAAAGCATTAGAATTTTTGCAGCAGGCAGAGGAAAATATTAATTTTAAAATATCTGGTGATTTAATAGCTGAAGATTTGCGTTTAGCACATAATGAGCTTGGAAATATTACTGGGAAAATGACAGCAGACGATTTGTTAGGTGAAATATTTGGTAGTTTTTGTATAGGTAAATAAAATGAGTAGTACAATAAATTTTGATAAATTTGATGTAATTGTTGTTGGTGGTGGTCATGCTGGTACTGAAGCTGCAACTGCTGCGGCTCGTATGGGTTCAAAAACTTTACTATTAACTCATAACATTGAAACATTAGGACAAATGTCCTGTAATCCAGCAATTGGTGGAATTGGAAAAGGGCATTTAGTAAAAGAAATAGATGCGCTAGATGGAATTATGGCGCAAGCTATTGATAAAGCAGGTATTCAATTTAGAATTTTAAATTCTAGCAAAGGTCCAGCTGTTCGTGCAACAAGAGCTCAGGCTGATAGATTTTTGTATCGAAAAAATATTCGAGAAATATTAGAAAATTATGAAAATCTCACTATTTTTCAGCAAGCAGTAGATGATTTAATAATTGAAAATGATAATGTTATCGGTGTTGTAACGCAAATAGGAATAAAATTTTTTGCAAAAGCAGTTGTATTAACAGTTGGAACTTTTTTAGGCGGTAAAATTCATATTGGATTGCAGAATCACCAAGGAGGGCGCGCAGGTGATCCGCCATCAATTAAATTGGCTGAAAGATTACGCGCTTTACCTTTTAATGTTGAGAGATTAAAAACAGGTACTCCGCCAAGAATTGATGGTAAAACAATAGATTTTTCTAAGATGAAGACTCAGCCAGGTGATGATCCGTTGCCAGTTTTTTCTTTTTTAGGAAGCATAAATGATCATCCACAACAAATACCATGTTTTATAACTAATACAAATGAAAAAACACATGATATTATTCGTGATGGTTTAAAAGAATCCCCATTATTTACCGGTGTAATTGAAGGTGTGGGTCCACGTTATTGCCCATCTATTGAAGATAAAGTAGTTCGTTTTTCAGAAAAAAATTCACATCAAATATTTGTTGAGCCTGAAGGTTTGACAGTTAATGAATATTATCCAAATGGTTTATCAACAAGTCTTAGTTTTGAGACACAATTAAAATATATCCGTAGTATAAACGGCTTTGAAAATGCAAATATTACGCGCCCGGGATACGCTATAGAATATGACTTTTTTGATCCGCGCGATTTAAAATATTCGTTAGAAACAAGGTTTATAAAAGGATTATTTTTTGCGGGACAAATTAATGGTACTACTGGATATGAAGAAGCTGCTGCCCAAGGTATAGTTGCGGGAATAAACGCGGGATTATTAGCGCAAGATAAAGAGCCATTTATTTTAGGGCGTGATGAATCTTATATTGGAGTTATGATTGATGATTTAATCACTCTTGGTACTAAAGAGCCATATCGTATGTTTACTAGCCGTGCAGAATATCGTTTATTATTGCGTGAAGATAATGCCGATGAACGTTTAACAGAAAAAGGTTATAAAATAGGCGTTGTGAAAGAGCATCGTTTTAATTATTTTTATGAAGCGCAAAATAAAATTTTAAGCGAAGAAAATAGATTAAGAAATATTTTTGTGCAACCAAAAGATAGTTTTGGTCAAAAAATAGCTGAAAAATTTGATAAAAATTTATCTCACGAAGATACTATTTTTAATTTATTAAAACGTCCTGATTTGGATTATGAATTTTTTAAAAATTTAGATCAGGATAATTTTAGTTTAGATTATGATCTTGCAAATAAAATGCAAATTAAAATTCGTTATTCAGGATATAT
>CAYGUI010000007.1:0-38455 GCA_964353115.1 uncultured Gammaproteobacteria bacterium | reverse complement strand
AGATTTATAATAGTCAGCCACAAATTTTTCAACGTTTACTCTTCTTTGGTCTTTAATGCGAGCGTTTTCAGATTCTATTTTTTTACTAATAACTTCGCTTAATTTTTTTAAGCCTTTGGAGAAATCATTAAATATTTGGTTAATTAATTCAGGGTTTCTAAGAGATGCTTCAAATTCTTTTACTTTTTCTAATTCGTGAAGTATTTCTTTTAAATTTAAATACGTTGGCAAATAAATTTTGGAAATGCGACTACGTTCATTATATATTTCAATTAGTCTTTGAGCTAATGGCAAAATTAAAATTAAATTTGGTTGGGGATTAATTAGTTTAAATTTATCAGGGTATTGCTCTGATAATCTTGTTTGCAAATCATTAACTTTAAACCACGGAGAAAAACTTTTAGTTAATTTAGTTGCTGCATAGCTTGTAGCCCCAAGTTCTCCGTCGGTTATGATTTCAGTTATATCTGCTACATATTTTGCTAATTCTGGTTCATTATTGATTTTTCTTTTCGCGAGTTTGACAAATCTTCCCATAGTGTCGCTCAAGTATTTATCTTGAGTTTCTTTTGCAAAATTTTCAATGTCATTGATTATTTTATGTGATATCGAAATATGTATTTTATTTATTCTAGAATTTTCAAGAATCAGAGCTCTTAAATTATAATAAATATTTTCGCCTTGTATTAAGCTTTTCATTGAACTTAATTGCAATTCAGTATACAAAGATTCAATAGCTTTTAATTGATGCTTGGAATAACCCGCCAGCTGTGAATATAAGTTATTAAATTCTTTTTGAATATATTCGCCAAAAGACTTAAATAACTCTTCATTGGGGTTATTAGGCTCTTGGCCAAATAAGGCGGCTAAATTACCAAGAACCCCAAATATAGAGCCAACCATTGCAACTGGCGGCATTGTAACTGTTGCCAATGATAAAAGCCCAATAGTTGCACTAGTTAAAGCATTAATTGTTTTTCCTGCCTTTGTGTCAAAATGACTAATAAAATTACCAAATGCATTTCCGGTACTGTAAATATCGTTTAATAGCTGAGTATATTCAGCGGTATTTATTCTAATATTTGGATCTTGTGCTTTTTTTATATTCTCTGAATATTGTTTTTTATATTCTTTGGTAAGCTCTTCTTTGATTTTTAATTTATCTTCATCAGAGGTTTGTTTATGCGCAAAAAGTAGTGGTGCCTGGGCTAATTCTATGCCAGATATTGTATATATATCTGGTAATAATTTTTTAATAACTGGATCAGGAATTACATTTGCTGATTTTCCAAAACTGACGCTAAGTAACATATCATCAGAAAGAGTTTGAAAAACATTAGGAGAAACTTTAAATCCAGCTTTACTAAAGGCATGAAGTACTGCTTTATCAGTGCCAAATGGTAAATAATGACCAGACAAGCTATTGATAGATATGGGCATGCCATTTTTAAAGACAGCTTCTCCTGCTCCAATTAGTGGGGCTCCATTGAGTATTTCAGCGTGTGTGTTGCGAATGGTATACATTGGTTTTCCTTGAGCATTTAATACTGATGACGGACCAAAATTTGGTTTAGCAAAAAATAATTTTCCATCAGAGCTAACTGCGTAGATAAATTTCTCTGGTGCAACTGTTTGGCGTAATGTTGAAGCTGAAACTAAAGGTGCTTGCTTAGACATATCAGCTATAGTATTTCCAAAAAATTTGGGTCTTGCCGTGCCAACTGCTTTATATAACGAAGTTAAACGTAAGGGCACTGTAAGTGCTATTGGGCTAAGAGAAATTGCTGCATCAGTTATATGCGCTGCAGTGTCGCTCATTGTAGATTTTAATAATTTAATACTTGTTGATTCGGCATATTTACCATGATATGCCATTTTTGAGCCGGTAATTATATTGTCTATACCATGAGCCATGGTTATTGATGATGCCCCCCAGGTTGGTATAAATGCTACTGCAGATAGGGTTACTTCGCTTATTCCTCCGCTGATTGAAAGTAGGCCAAGAGCTTGGTAAAGACCTTTGTTGGGATTGGTGTTATTTGGCATACGGCATATGACAGTAATTTAGTTGACATATTGTAGCAAAGGCATGTAAAGATGAAAAGATTATGGTGGTGTAAAAGTTTGATGCCTATATGATTATTTTGACTATCTCGTAATATCTTGGTAAAATAACTAAATAAATGGTCAGGATGGTAGTAGGTTAAAATATGAAAAATTTAATAGAATTGGTTGGAGCGCAGCATAATATCGATGAAATGCTAGATACAGTAAAAATAATTCTAGACGAGCTTAATGCCTTAGTTGATTTTAGACGCGAAAAAGTAAAATTTTTCGAACAATGCTCCTATAAAGAAATTCAGCATTTTTGGAATTATATGCGTCATCCATCAGAAAAAAGAGAAAATATATCAAAAGAAGATTTTATTAGTGATTATACAAAAAAAGAGCTTTTTAGATTTATTGTATTAAGATCTAAAGTAGAGCGTCTATATCACGATTTAAATAATAACACTCCTTACCATCAAAC
This sequence comes from uncultured Gammaproteobacteria bacterium, assembly GCA_964353115.1. Classification (GTDB taxonomy): domain Bacteria; phylum Pseudomonadota; class Gammaproteobacteria; order JAGOUU01; family JAGOUU01; genus CAYGUI01. Next base: position 35,925 of record CAYGUI010000007.1, on the reverse strand, counting down.
ACTTTCTGATACATATATGAGACTTAATGCAGTTTTTGATACACAGCAAAAAGGAGAATTAATATTAGTAGGAAAAAGAATAGCTTCACATAATAGCGATAAATTATTTAGTGTTGATTTGATTGAAGATTTAATAAATAAATTAGAATTATCCCTATCTGATGCTAATAAAAAATTTTTAAAATTAATAAAAGGGGAGCTTAAATTCATTCCTGGCGCTGGTACTATAAATATAGTTAATGTAAAAGAAATCTTTATTGAAATAATAAAGGAATTATCTATATTATTTGCGCAATTAAATGAAGATCCAGGGCATGACTCTACTCAAAAAATTGCTAGAAATATAGCCAATATTAAGCAAAATATTAAATTATGTACCGTAGAGCAAGAAGAAGATTTTTTGCAAATATTGAAACGCTTAACAGAGATAAGACAAATATCAGTAAAGCCATGTGAAGACGAGCGTCCTAATTTTGATGATGAAAATATAAATGATCTTTTTGTTGCATGCCATTTAATTACAGAGCTCAATATATATCAAAAAAGATTGGCTGATATTTCTAATAGCATCACTAATAAAAGAAAAACAGTAAAAATAAATAAAGCAAAAAAAATACAACCAAAAACAATAATTAAAGCTGATGAAATTTCTGAAGAAATTTTTGAGCATGGAGAAATGCTTGAGTTAAGAAAATTTGAGGATGATGTAAACACAACCATCATTCAACCAGCAGCATCTGCGGCTGCCTCTGAAAGCTACCCAAAATCAACAATATTAAGATTAGCTACACTAGGATCTACACATAGAAATCCACATCATCGTGAATCTTACTCAAGAGTAAAGATTGATCGTGAACTATGTCGCTTATCAGAAGGAAGTATTAAAGAATTAATACATGCTAAAACATATACATTTACCGAACTTGAAACTCTAATAAAACGACTTCAGGGTAAAATTGAATTTACAAGGGGATCACATTTTAAAATTCTTATCAATAATCGTGTTGCAGCCTATGCAGATGACGATGAGTTACCTTTATCTGAGCATACAAAAATTGGTGAGGGTGTTAGATCACATGGTAGAGATAAGAGTGGGACTTTTACGCGTACAGGATTAAAATCAATCCAGTCTGCAATAATTAGTGTATTACCAGAAGGTTTTATTGATGAGTTGCAAGCAAGAAAAGTTGCAGCAAAACCATAAATCAACAAATTAATCTAAGATTAATGCTTTAAGTGGTATAATTATGAAAGTTAATTAAATAATTTTTAAGTATAAATATGAATGAAATTGATATATCTGTAGATTTATTGCGTAGAGTTTGGCTAGAACAAGGAGAGCAGGCTGAGCGATATATAAAGGAATGTTTATCTGTTTTGTATGTAAGTCATTCTTTACATGTCCCAACCCCATTAGAGCAAGAACTAAAGGATTATTTTGATGAGCAACTTGAACAGCAAAAAAGAGAAAAATATTTTACTAATATTACAGATTTAAAAATAAAAGTAATTTCTAAATCAGGGGATATTTATTATTTATCTCCAGAAGGAATATCTAAAGATAAGTATGAGGCTAATTATTTTGAACCGACTAAGGATAAAATGATTGGTTTTGGAATAGCAGGAGTTACGTCATTATTAGCTATAGCAGCGGCTATTACATTGGTTGCTTCTGTAATTATATTTCCAAGTCTTATAATTAGCGGGGTTTGTGCTGCAATTTTATTGTTATCGCCGGTGGTTGTGGCAATGACATCAAATTTTTTTCTTGATGGTGAAATGTCTAAAAGAAATTCGAGAATCTTTACAATAAGCTCTTTTTTACAGTCTCAAGGCCAAAATCTCACAAGATCAGAGGATACATCGCCTCCAGCAGCAGTCGTTACGCCAGAATCTAGGACAGTTGATAAAGAGGTCCAATTTATAGCTCCAGATCCTCTGCAGCCAGGAAATAATTAAAAATGTTACCTTCAGATTTACCTGTCCTTATTATTGCAGAAGATCATAGCGATTATCATGTGCCTGAACTAATTGAAAATGTTTTGCCAAGACTGAGTGCTCTTGGATATTCTGCTTTAACTGTAGAATATATTCATCAAACAAGTGATGAGATTTTGCCAATATTACAATGTGAGGTAAAAAAAGGTGAAGGTTGCTTAAGTATTATCGAGCGGGCTATAGTTGAAAAATGTGCTGTTGAGAGGAAAAGTCGTGCTGAGCTCGGATTTCCATCAACATCTGAGCTTCGTACTCAGGGTAGAAATATTTTTTCATTATTAGATCTTTTAGATATACCTGATGGGGTATTGAGAGCTTATGCTACAGCTCAAGCAGAAACCCTAGGAGTGACATATGAAACAGCTATGCTTTATATCTTTGATAAAGCAATGCGTTTGCAATCTCATGTATCTTATCAATCAATGCTTTTTATGGCGCAAGAGCTACTTTTTTTAATTTATGGCATAGATCATCATGAGAAAAAAATTTCTTATAAAAGTATATTTGAAGACAAAGAAAAAATTAATCACTCTTTTAGAGAAGCACATATGGCAAAAAATATTGCTAATCTTTATTTGGAAGGAGCTGGAGTTATTTCAATGGTAGGTAAATCTCATGCTATTCCAATACATAAATTACTTAGTAAGCAAGGTGTTCCATCATTAATAATATCGCGTACTAGCATAGAATTATCCGAAGGATCTGAGCCTATAGCTCAAATTCCTTTAGAGGATAGTGAAGTTATTAATAATTTATTAGAGCTATTAAGAAAAAATAAAGTTTTTTGTTTTTTCAATGACATAAATATAATAATTCCTGAAGATCAGCAGCCTGCACCAGCTGCAAGAAGACCTAAATTTTGACGGAGCCAGGCTCCTTATTCTCCTTAACGCGAGCTAGTTCTTTTTTTAGTTTAAAAATTTCATCTATTAGCGACGATTTATTTTGAGATTCTTGAGTATTATTAGAAGGCTTCTTCTTAGCATTACTAATCCAGTTATATAGAGTATTTTCTTTAACGCCAAGATCTCTAGCTATTTTAGCTATTGGATCAGTGCTAGTTATCGCCAAATTAATAGCTTCTTGTCTAAAGCTTAGGGCATAATATTGTTTTGTCATTTGAACACCTCATTTATTGATATGATATCAAATTTAGTGTCCGTTAAAATAGGGGCAGTTCAGTTCCATCGCAACGTAAGCTAAAACAAGCTTTAAAGGTATCAATTGAAGTTGTGTGCAAATTGATCTGTTTTTAACTAAACTTATTTATAATCTCTAGGGAATAAACAGTATGAAAGATAACAAAATTATTTTAGAAAATTGTTCTATTATTGATGCAAAAAATCATCAGCCATCCAAGCCATGTAATGTTTTGATTGAAGGCAATAAAATTAAAGATATTACTTTTGAGGAGTGCTCTGATAGTAACTCTTCAAGAATAAACTTAAAAAATCATTATTTAATGCCAGGACTCATTGATAACCATGTCCATGTATCTGCAACTCAATTTGATTTGCATGATGATGATATTCAGGAATCATACCGGGCTATACAAGCAAAAGAATATTTAGAGCAAATGCTGCAACGCGGTTTTACTAGTGTAAGAGATGCGGGTGGGGCGGATTATGGTTTACAGTTAGCTACTGAAAAAGATTTAATTAAGGGGCCGAGAATATTTTTGTCTTGTAAAGCTCTTAGCCAAACTGGTGGCCATGGAGATTTTTATTCACGTAACCACCCTTTTCAACCTTGTTTTTGTCATTTAGGAGGATCTAGTCTTTCTATTGTTGCTGATGGCGTTGCTGCTGTGCGCAAAGCTACACGAGAGCAAATAAGAACAGGGGCGAATCAAATAAAAATTATGGCATCAGGTGGAGTTGCTTCACCTACAGATAATATTCAAAATGTACAATATTCAGTTGATGAAATTAAAGCTATTGTTGATGAGGCAAATCATGCTGGAATATATGTTATGGCTCATGCATATGCACCGGCTGCAATAAAAAGATGTATAGAAAGCGGTGTTCGTACAATTGAGCATGGTAATTTATTAGATCATGAAACGGCTGTTTTAATGCGAAAAGCAGGAGCTTTTTTAGTTCCAACAACGGTTATATATCATGCAATTGCAAATATTGGAAAAGAAGAGGGTTTTCCTGATGAAAGCTTAGCTAAACTAGAAGAGGTATTATCGCAAGCAATCGCAGGTATAAAAATTGCTCGAAATGCAAAGGTGAAAATAGGATTAGGCACCGATCTATTAGGTCCTAAAGCCCACAAAATGCAGTCGCAAGAGTTTATTATTAGGAAAGATGGTGGTGAAACAGAGCATGAAATAATTTGTTCTGCCACAGCTATAAATGCTGAGATTTTACAGCAAGAAAATATGCTTGGGCTTGTTGAGCCTGGATATTATGCAGACTTAATTGCAGTTAACGCTAATCCCCTTGATGATATTTCTTTATTGGCAGGCCAAGGTGAAAATTTATCATTGATAATAAAAGATGGAAAAATATATAAAAATGTATTGGGGAACTAATCATGAATATATTAGAATTTTATAAAATATTTATTATTACATTTACTTCGTTATTTTCAATAATAAATCCAATTGGAATGTCTGTTATTTTTGCATCAATAACAAAAAAATACTCTAAAAAAGAACATAATGAGATGGCTTATAGGGTGGCTATCTATGGGGCGCTGTTATTGTCTGTTATATTTTTTATAGGGCCTTATATATTGAAATTTTTCGGTCTTTCATTATTAAGCGTTCAAGTTGCAGGTGGAATGTTAATTATTTACTCGGCTTGGAAAATGATTAATGAGGCAGCTGATACTTCCAGCCCTGAAACTCAACAAGATTTTGTTAAAGTAAAGAAGAATGCTAATATTGCTTTCTATCCTCTCACTATGCCTCTTACAGCTGGACCTGGTGCATGGGCTGTTATATTATCTATACGAATTAAAGATGTCAGCAATCTTGATATCATAAATTCCACTGCTTTTTTATTGGGAGTGATAGTTTTATTTATTCTGATCTATTTATGTTATAGATTTGCAGACGTAATTTTCGACAAACTTAGCCTAAATGGAATTAATACAATAACTAATTTAGCAGCATTTATTTTGCTAGCGCTTGGAGTTAGTATTTTTTTTCATGGTGTTAATGGATTACTTCTTCCTGTGCACTGATAATTTGTTTCCAATTGTTTGTTGTGGTCATACGATATAATTAATGAGAAATAAAATTATGCAACTAGAAAAATATAAATTATTAACTAAAAAACCGCACACAATGAGTTTAATGATTTTAAGTGTATTTGCTTCGATTGGTGCGGTACTTATGGCTCCAGCTCTGCCGGAAATCGCTCAATATTTCAAAGTTACGAATGCATCAGCAAAACTTCTTATAAGTCTTTTTTTAATAGGATACGCTATTGCACAATTAATATATGGTCCAATAGCCAATAGTTATGGAAGAAAAAAAGCTTATTATATCGGTATAACTTCAGCAACAATCGGATCATTACTGAGTATTGGGTCTTCCCATTTCGAATCTTTTAAGGTAATGTTAGCAGGGCGTTTTTTAGAAGCCTTAGGGATGGGGGCTAGTTTTGTAATTACCTACATTATAATAAATGATTATTATTATCCGAAACAATCTAGAAAAATAATTTCATACTTAATGACTGCGACTGCGATAGTTCCTGCAATCGCAATTGGCATAGGCGGATTTTTAGTCGAATATGTTAACTGGCAAAGTTGTTTTTATTTCTTACTTTTTTTCGGAATTTTTTTATTAATTGTAGCGAAAAATTTACCGGAAACCAGCATAATATTAAAGGGTAGGTTAGAATCAAAAAAAATAATCTATGATTATTTTCTAGCTTTCAAAAATAACTATCTTGTCATAACAGCTCTTGGCTCAAGCATTCCATCTACAGGAATATATATATTTATTGCTGAAGGACCATTTATAGCAACCAATAATTTACACTTAAGCCCTAGTAGCTATGGATTATTTAGCATGATCCCATATATAGGAACACTTATAGGAGCTTTGTTATCTATTAGACTATCAGAAAGCGATATCAAGCTAGAGAAAATTATTATAACCGCATATGTATTACAAATTATATCCGTTACCATAATGTTTGTATTGTTTCTTTTAGGCATTATTACAATTTATAGTTTATTAATACCAATGTTATTTTTTATGCTTGCAGGAACTATTATTTTAAGCAATCTTGCCGCAGTGGCAACTGTTGAACTTACCGATAAAGCTACTGCTAATGCAGTTTTAATGTTTATAGTAATTGGAATGCCAGTTATTTTCACTTTGATATTGGGAAATATACATACATTTTCGGCATTAATATTGCCAGTATTATTAGCTTCTATTTTGATATTGTTTTTATTCTTTAGCATAATATTTAAAATAAAAAATTTTAGATTATCCCAGTGAGTAGCAGAACCTAAACGGGGACGGGCACGATATTAAAGGTATTATTTTGGTGAGTGTTGGTGTTATTTATCAGGGTTTTTAAACTTTCTTATACCTATAAATCAGTGCCAGTCCCTGGAGGCTTTATTGTGATCTAATAAGGCGACAGCGCCAGATCCGTGAAGATGATGTAATGCTTTTACTTCAGAAATAATTAATTCTTCATCGCAGCTAATTGTAGCAACGACAGAAATTTTATTATTTTGTATGGCTTTTACGACATAATTGAATGTCATATTATGCATGGAGCCATTGACGGAGCCTGACTCCTTTTTAATGGTATGAATTGGTGCCCCGGGCAGGATTCGAACCTGCGGCCTTTCCCTTATGGGCGCCTTGCGCTGACTGGATGGTCCTGACCATTTGGCCTGGGGTCTGATTCAATGTTTTACGAGCTTCTTCTGCTATTTTAATAGTCCTAGATACTTGTTCTTCATAGCCATAGCTTATTTCTATAGCTTTATTACATTGATTAAGCAGATCCATTAAAGTTTCCATATTTTTAGATACTATTTTTTGACTTTTATTTATTTCTTTTTTAAATTTAAAAAATTTTACAAGGTTACAAACTGCCGTCACAATAAGGGCTAGACCCACACCAGAAAAAATATATCCTGGTATATTCAGAGGTGTAAGAGAGGCCATTAAAAATCCTGCTACAAAAAAAATAATGCCAAAAATAAGAGATGTGATAGTTAAATGAATTTTTTCCTCAGCCAGTACTTCTTTAAGAGATTTTTGGAAAGATTTACAAATTGTTATATTTTCGTTTATTTCTTCTTTTATTTTATCTAATTCTTCGCGACTCATTATTTGTGAAATAGCTAATATAGAGGCTTTTTCTTTTAATCCTTCGGATTGTTTTAAAAGGTTTATATTCATATGTATTTCTTTTTAAATAGTTTATCTGTTTTCTTTCTGTAATGGTGCCCCGGAGAGGATTCGAACCTCTGACCTTCCCCTTAGGAGGGGGACGCGCTATCCAGCTGTGCCACCGAGGCTTGTAGTTATTTTACTAATAATGATATTATTTATCAATTGGAAAGTAATTTAAGAAACTGGAGTTGTTTATGTTAACAAAAATGTTTAATCCAATCACAGAAGCTTTGGCAACTGATAGCTATTGGACTGTACTAGGAGCATATAAATATCTTAATCATAAGCAGCTAAAAAGAGATGAAGTTTTACGCCGTCGCACTAACGATTTGAAACATTTATTGCAAGTTAACGGGCCAGTTAAGATCCCAAATTTAATAAACAATGGGTGAGTGAAGTTGCAGAAAAAATTGGTGCTCCATTCATGGTATTAGATAAAATTCGTCGTGGTGATAATGATGTAGAAGTTTCAGTGCCTGATATTGAGCCATATATGCATCATACTCCGGTATTAGTTGATGATATTATTTCAACTGCACATACTATGATTGAAGCAGTAAGGCATTTAAAATCAACTAAAATAAAAGCACCAGTATGTGTTGGAGTGCATGGAGTTTTCGCAGGAAATGCATATGATGATCTAGCTGCAGCTGGCGCCAATAAAATTATAACCTGCAATACTATAGGGCATTTTAGCAATGCAATAGATTTATCAAGCGCGTTAAGTGAGAGTATTAAAGTAAATCTATAACTCTTAATAGTTTTGCTTTAGCTTCAGTAGATACATTTGCTAAGTGACTATTATCAGTTAGATTAGAGATTATTGCTGGATCAAGAATTTCTATACAAATTTCCCCATCAGAATTTTCGCGCACAACAACGTTGCATGGCAGCAATAAGCCAACAGAGGGCTCTTCCTTTAAGGCATTGTTAGCTAAACTCGGATTGCAAGCTCCTAAAATGCGATAAGGTGGCATATCAACATTAATTTTTGCCTTCAAAGTTGTTGTAACATCTATGTCAGATAGAACACCAAACCCTTCTTTCTTTAAAGCAGCTGTTACTTTGGTAATTATTTCATCAAAATTACCTGTTACAGTTTTGCCAAAGCCATATTTTATTTTGTATTTATTTTCCATAATATTAATTGTAGACTATTTTGGGAGTCAGGATCTGTATATTTAGTTTAGTAATTTGATGGCTTGGTTTTATCTTTTAAGCGATAATTTAATTTCTTTTGAAATTTCGTTTCTTGCCCATTTTTGTTTTTTCTCAATACCTGTTCGAGTTTTAGCAAAAATTGGTAATAATAAACAATTTCTTAAAAAAGTTTCTTTATCTTCATGCTGATTAATTTTTTCAGCTTTTGCTCTTATATATCTGACAGACTGATCTAAAAGACCATTAGCAGTTTCTTTTTGGTCGCTAAAGTTGCGATTAGCTCTTTTCTTTAAAACAGGATTATTACTAATGTTAATTAATTCTCTATACCAAGATCCTGTTAAATTTATAGAGTTTAAGTAGTCATTGCTGTCTGTTTTAATATGCTCTTCATCATGTCTTAAATTTAATGATTTATAAACAGAATGAGCTGCAGTCAAATATCTCTCCCTATCAAGAGTTGCGTATTCATCATGCCCAGATTTAAGAAGAGGAGTGAAGTAAACAGGAGTTACTGCATCTTCAAATTTTTTATTTTCTACTCGATGTTTTGCAATACGTATAGCCATATCGAAAGTAGAGCTAATAGGTACTACTCGGTCTTTAAGAGAAGACATGAATAAAACAGGTACATTTGCTATACCATTTTTTACTTTTGCTTTTGGCTGAGCCGCATGGTCTGTTTTGTGTTGTTTACCAAAAATATTTAACCGTGTTAAAAATTTATATACGATTTCAGTAAATGGTCCAGCATAGGTGCGTACTGCATCTCGTACCGAGCCAATGGCTCCTTCAGCGATAATAAGTTTTAGTCTTGTTAAACTTGGAGCATCTTTATGCTCTGCTGCAGTTGCTATCACTGTCCCGCCACCACGAGATATACCCATAAGTAAGTCAGCATCAGCAGAATCTAGCATATCTTTACAATGTGCTATATCCGTGCCTTGTGCGAGAGAAGCTTGAGCTTTATCTACACGAAAGCCATTAAAGCTCTCAGTTAGAGTTTTAGAGCTATTTGATTTAGAAACTTTAACTTTATGCTTCTTATATGCAAAAAGCCAAGCCTTAATTTTACCGAAAAAAGTCGTTGTATTATTTTTTATAACTTCAGGAACATCAGAAGGATGTGCGTAAATATTGTCATTAAACAATATAGGTGTTTTTTGTTCAAGAGTAGAAACAGCTTCCTCTTGTCCGCCTGGAAGAGTAATTGGTCCATTTGTTATGCGAGCATACATCGCAGTTATATTGTCTTTTCCAGGATAGATTACAGTTTTAGGTGATGAGGGGATGCTATTTATCATCTTAAAATTATATCAAATTAACTGACAAAAGTCATTAAAGTAATTCATATGCCCCGGGCAGGATTTGAACCTGAGGCCTTCCTTCCTCTTAGGGGGAGAGGTAATTTATAATTTTGCTATGCTAAAATAGATTCAATGGATTAATAGTGATTTTATATAATGCCAACAGTATTTAGAGACGGAAAATATAGATTTTTCTTTTTTAGTAACGAGGGTATTGAGCCATGTCATATTCATGTGGAATGCGGCGATGGTCATGCAAAGTTTTGGGTGAAGCCAAATGTTTATTTGGCGACTTCTCAAGGCTTGAGTGCTCGTGACTTAAATAAAATTTGTAAATTAGTAAAAGAAAATAAAGATAAAATTTTGGAGGCTTGGAATGAGTTCTTTAGCAATTAAATTTGATGCCAGAGCGGTAAAAGTGCATTTTGATGATGTTTCTATGTTTATTGAGTTAGTAGATGGTCGTGAAATTAGCGTTCCTTTAGAGTGGTTTCCATCTTTACGTGATGCTACAAAAGAACAGCGCGAGCACTATCGCTTAATAGGTGGTGGAATAGGTGTTCATTGGGAAGATATGGACGAAGACTTATCAGTAGCAGGATTATTGCAAGCATAATGATTTGTAATGAGTAACAAAATGGTAGTGCCTCAAAAATGTTTTTATGATAAAATTTGCTCCAAGGAAAAATTACATGGAGTAAAAAATGGCTTACATCGAAGTTAACTGTCCAAGCTGTCATATAAATAGCACAATAAAATGTGGAAATACCCAGATCGGTAAACAAAGATATCGATGTAAAAATGAGAACTGTAGCAAAAGCACTTTCATCATTGATTATTCTAGTAATGGTCATTTACCAGAAATTAAAAGAAAAATAATTACAATGGCTATGAACGGAAGCGGCGTTAGAGATACTGCCAGAGTGCTCGATATTAGTGTGAACACTGTAATTTCAGAATTAAAAAAAAGCGTCAAAACTAGAAACTATAAACATTTCTCTGCTTAATCAAAAAATAGCTGATAATACGCGCGTTAATGTGGATATTGTGTGCATTGAAGAGGTTGAAATGGATGAGATGTGGAGCTTTGTTCGCAATAAAGGCAATCAAAGATGGTTATGGCATGCTATCGATCATGATACTCATGAAGTTTTAGCATATCATTTCGGCTTTCGCAAAGATGATGCCCTTGTAGAATTAAAACGAAAATTAAGGCCTTTTAATATTAAATATTATTTTACGGATAATTGGCGCGCTTATCAAAATCATTTACCGCATAGCAGACATTTTATAGGTAAGCGTAATACTCAAGCAATTGAACGAAAACATTTAACTTTTCGAACACGAATTAAGAGATTAGCACGTAAGACAATTTGCTTTTCAAAGCTAGAATTAATGCACGATATTGTGATAGGAATGTTTATAAATTTATTTGAATTTGGCCGAGCAATTTAATGGCGAAAACACTTTTGAGACACCACCCCCAAAAGGGCATCAGCGTTATTATATGAAAAAAGTTTTATGAATAAAAAGAAGTACAAAATTATATTTTTTATAGTTATTGCATTAATAATTACAATCTTTGCACTTGCTAAGCCATTTCGTGTCGTTGGTAATTGTATGGAGCCTGCCGTGATGGACGGACAGCTATCTTTTTTGAACCAGATGACATCATATTTACGGAAATATCAGATAGGAGACATTATTTTATTCAAGCATGACGAAAAGGTTTGGATATCACGTATCGTGGCATTGGAAACTGACACGTTACAGATTACTTATGGTAGTGTAGTTGTAAATGATGTTGGTCTTTCTGATGCAAAAATTCATAGGAATTGGGCTAATTGGAAATATGGAGTTTATGCTGTAGATAAGCCGTTTCAGGTTCCCCCAGATCATGTTTTTGTATTATCTGACAATCTTTCTGCGCATCATGATGATAGTCGTGTTTTCGGGTCAGTGTCGAATAAATCTATTATATGGGTGGTGTGGTAGGTAGGCAGCTAAGAGAAATATTTTTTGGCCTGACCTGATTCATATTAATAGAGCAAAAGATAATAGAATTAACAGGATTTTTTCAGATGTTAGTATAACTGCAAAGCCATTTTTTGAGGCTAATCAACGGGGTCAGGCCTAGAATTGATACACACCAACAGGCTAATAGAAGACGGAGTTAAATTAATTTTAGAGAATACCACTGATGAAACAAATTAAATATATTACCAACCCAATCATTATTGAAGAATTGAAAAAGTATCCAAATCAAGGAATTTTGTTTGAGATACTAGAAACTGGGGTCACTGGAAAAATAATTGAGTTAAGCGATGACGTATTAATTGTAAAAGAAAGCTGCAATGACCCGTTTGTATTTATTGCAGGAGAACTAACAGAAAAATATGTTTTACAAATAACCGATCTTCTTAAAGATTATAGATTTCCCATGGTACATTGTGCCAAACGGTTTCACCCATTGTTTTTAGAAAAGGGATGGAATTTTCATGTTAGAACTTTATTAAAATACAATACAAACATGAGTAACCATCATAATGGTCTATCAATTTCAAAAATTGATTCTGCTGCAATTTTCAAGAAATGTACTTGGCACAACGAAAGAGAAGAACTATATGGTAGTGATGAGAACTTTATTGAAAATGGGACTGGTTATGCGCTTTTTATTAATGATAATTTGGTTAGTGAGGCATATGCTAGCATTGGTGCTAACATTGCAGAGATAAGTGTTATCACAGCTGAACTGTATAGAGGCAAAGGTTACGCAACACAGATAGTATCATTTTTAATTTCTAAACTTTTAAAAAGCAATATTTATCCAGAATGGAGTTGCAATATTGATAACACTTCTTCTCTTAAAACAGGATTAAAACTCGGTTTTGAAATTTCAGATTACTATATAGTACTAGTCTCAAATCGCGGTAACGTGTTAAAAAAGGAGACTGTCTCGGTAGTTCGGTAGTTATATATCATTGAAAAGGGTAGTTCCTTATAGCCATAAAATCCATCATCACCAATATCAAAAGGCCAAAATTCTGTAAAATCATAAAAATATAGCTCTAAATTGAAGCTTTAGTGATTTCAATATTCATAATTTGTTTGTTTTAACAAGATAGTGATTGTTGAAAGATATTATATAGTCTTAACCATTTTTCAGCACTAATATTATCTTCAATACACCACGCAATCGCTAAAGCCAATCTGACAAAACACCATTTTTTTAAGCGCTCTAAATTTAACCCAGATTTATCAGCAAGAATTTGTATGCGTTGATTAAATAAATCTGGCAAATTATCAGCGTTTTTTAATTCATAATCGGTAAAAAAATCCAGCGGGAACATTTCATATTCAGCTTCACCGATGACACCTTTAGGGTCAATGGCAATCCAAAATTTTAGGCAAATCATTAAGCCATTCTTTGCCTTTAGTTTTAAATAAGTTGGTGATGTTTGATTCTAATATTTTCATTGATGTTTACAATTGTTCGCTATTATACAGAAAGTTGCACTCTTGCTGCACTCTCAGAGACTGCTTTTAGTTGATAACATTCGCGTAACTCTTTGATTTAACTGGTGCCCCGGGCAGGATTTGAACCTGCGACCTTCCCCTTAGGAGGGGGACGCGCTATCCAGCTGTGCCACCGAGGCTTGCAGCTATCTTACTAATAATGATAAGATTTATCAATTAGTAAGTAATTTAAAAAACTGGAGTTATTTATGTTGACAAGAATGTTTCCTGATCAGATAACAAAAGCGCTGGCAACTGATAATTATTGGACTGTATTGGGAGCATATACGCATCTCAGGCATGAAAAATTATCAGAAGATAATAATCTATGTCACCGTGTAAATTATATAAAGCATTTACTACAAGTAAATGGTCCTAAAAATATTCCAGGATTAATTAATAACAAAGGTAAATCTAAAGGCCACATATTTCATGCACATGCTAATGACTCTAAAGGAAAAACTTATGTTATGGAGTGGACCGTTATTGATTCTGATAGAAAAATATTAGCAATAGTTGGTTTTGGTATTCACGAAAATTATCCATTCATACAACAACCATTAAAGGATGAAGAAATGAAGAAAATTTTAAATGAAGAAAGTAAATTTGATAAAAAGGGCAAAGATAAAAGCAATAAAAGGATTTTAAAAGATGTTGATACTTTGAGAGCCGAGGCAAAGAGAGTATATTTTTCTAGGTAGGAGCTCAAGCTTTAAGCGATAAAAGAATTTTTTTACTATAATTAACTATGAAGATAACCAAATCATAGTTAATTATGCGTGGAAATTTTTTCTGGCTCTTTCCAATTTTTGTAATTGGATTATTTTATGTGGCGATTTTTGTTATATCCCCAGGTATTTTACTAACATTAATCGGAGTATTTTTAATAATTGTTGGTATTTACGACAAAATTCAAAAAAGTAGTAATATTCTCCGTAATTATCCAATTCTCGGTCATTCGCGATATTTATTATTATCTATTCGCCCACAAATTAGACAATATTTCATAGAAAGCAATCAAGATGGTCAGCCATTTTCTGCTGAGCTGCGTCAATTAGTTTATCATCGTGCAACTCGCTCTCTTGAAGAAGTTCCTTTTGGTACTCAGCGTGATGTTTATGCAGAAGGCCATAGGTGGATTGCACACGCTGTTGTCCCTACGATTTTGCCGCATTCAGAAGGCCGAGTTTTAATTGGTAATGAGCAATGTAGTAAACCGTATAATGCAAGTCGATTAAATATTTCTGGAATGAGTTTTGGTGCTCTTGGGCCTAATGCAATCTTAGCCTTAAATTTAGGAGCAAAACTTGGAAATTTTGCTCACAATACCGGAGAAGGTGGCGTGTCTCCTTATCATTTAGAACACGGCGGCGATTTAATCATGCAATTTGGTACTGGCTTGTTTGGTGTTAGAACGGTAGATGGTGAATTTTGTGAAAAAACTTTTAAGGAAAAAAGTCATCTACCACAAATAAAAATGATTGAATTAAAATTATCACAAGGAGCAAAACCAACCTTAGGCGGAGTAGTTCCTGGAGTAAAAGTAAATACAGAAATAGCTGCAATTCGTGGGGTTAAGGCCGGAGTAGATTGCATATCACCAAGAAAATACGATGTTTTTTCAACCCCCAAAGAGTTATTGTTATTTATTAAAAAATTACGTGATCTAAGTGGTGGAAAGCCGGTTGGTTTTAAGTTATGTATTGGTAATCCACAAGACTTTATGAATATTTGTAAGGCAATCGTGGAGATGAAAATTTATCCTGATTTTATTACCATAGATGGCTCAGAGGGAGGTACAGGTGCCGCTCCAGTTGAATTCACTAATTCCGTAGGTATGCCATTAACAGAAGGTTTATCTTTTGCTTATTCATGCCTGTTTGGTCTTGGAATAAAAAATAATATTAAACTAATTTCTTCTGGAAAAATTATTACTGGTTTTCATATGGCGACCAAGATAGCCTTGGGAGCTGATTTATGTAATTCAGCGCGTGGTATGTTATTTTCTCTTGGTTGTGTGCAATCTCGCTCATGTCATACTAACCGTTGTCCAACAGGTATTACAACGCAAGATCCGGTTAGAAATATGGCCATAGATGTCCCGTTTAAAAGCCGTCAGGTTGCCAATTTTCATAAAGCGACAATTAATAGCTTTTTAGATGTGTTAGAGGCCGGGGGTGTTAACAAGGTTGATAATTTGGTTGCTGACTTAATATATGAAAGAACAGATACAGTAACTGTCAAAAACTATAAAAAACTATATTTTGACGGGGTAACAGCCGGCTTCTTGTTAGATGAAGCTAGCTGCGGCCCCGAATGGATGCTCGAACTTTGGAGAAAAGCAACAGCAGACAAATTCGTCGCCCTTTAAAAAAAAAGCTTATGAAAACATGTATATGTATGAATAAGAGCCACCATAAATAAGGGCCGTAGCTATTATAAAGCTTAAAACTGATAATTTATTCATGATTCTCACCACAATTTTGTCTTACATCTTAAGTATAGTATAAATGTAGGTCATGCCAAGTTAATTTCATCTAATTTTATGGTATAATCATTGGTCATAAAAACTGGCATAAATCAAATTAATAGTATGAAAATTACAGTAACTTCAGATGCTTGTGAGCACTTTTCTCGTATGTTAAAAAAACGTGGTAAGGGTTTGGGAATTAGAATTGGAGTAAAAAATTCTGGTTGTGCACAATACTCTTATGTTGTTGATTTTGTTGATTTTAAAGAGCAAGATGAACAAGTTTTTGAACAATATGGCATTAAGTTTTTTGTGTCGCAAAAAGCACTTGAAATTCTTAATGGTACTGTTGTTGACTATGTTTCAAAAGGCATTGGTAAGATGTTGGTTTTTAACAACCCAAATGCTGAAAATGCATGTGGTTGTGGTGAAAGTTTTAATATAAAAAAATAGCGGAGTCTAAAATGGCAGTTGAAAAAACTTTAAGCATTATTAAGCCTGATGCAGTAGCAAAAAATATCATTGGTAAAATTTACGATATTTTTGAAACTAATGACCTTAAAATTGTTAATGCTCAAATGATGCATTTAACTACAGAGCAAGCACAGAAATTTTATGAAGTTCACAAAGAGCGTCCATTTTATGGTGAATTGGTAGATTTCATGACTTCTGGACCTGTTATGGTGCAAGTGCTTGAAGGTGAAAATGCAGTTGCTAAAAATCGTGAATTAATGGGTGCTACTAATCCTGCCGATGCAGCTCCAGGCACTATTCGTGCTTTATATGCTGATAGCGTTGGTGAAAATGCAGTTCACGGATCTGATTCCGCTGAAAACGCAGCAGTAGAAGTAGCGTTCTTTTTTAACTGATTATCATCGTCATTGCGAACGCGAAGCCTGTGGCAATCTAAAAGTTTTTAGATTGCTTCGTCGTTTTACTCCTCGCAATGACGGAGCTTTATTATGCAAAATAAAAAAAATCTTTTGAACTTTTCCCGTCCCGAGCTTCGTAAAATATTTGCAGAATCAGGGGAACAAGCTTTTCGTGCAGATCAAATTATAAAATGGGTTCATCAAAAACAAGTAACAAATTTTGATGAAATGACTAATTTGAGTAAAAAATTACGTGAATATTTGACGGAAAACTTTGAAATAGTAACGCCAAATATTTTATTAGATAAAGCTTCTGATGATGGAACACGTAAGTGGTTAATTAATTTGGGAGATAAAAATTCTATTGAAACGGTTTATATTCCAGAGAATGATCGTGGAACTTTATGTGTATCATCGCAAGTTGGTTGCGCTCTAAACTGTACTTTTTGCTCAACAGCGGCTCAGGGTTTTAATCGTAATTTATCTGTTGCTGAAATTATTGGTCAAGTTTATATTGCGAAACGTGAATTACAAAAGCAAGATAGAAAAATAACCAATGTTGTTATGATGGGAATGGGTGAGCCGTTAATGAATTATTCTAATGTGTTGCCAAGTATGGATTTAATGCTTGATGATTTGGCGTATGGTTTATCAAAATATCGCGTAACACTAAGTACTTCTGGTGTTGTTCCTGAAATGAAAAAATTAAAGCAAGATAGTCCTGTTGCACTTGCGGTATCATTGCATGCACCAACTGATGCTTTGCGTAATAAATTAGTTCCAATTAATAAAAAATATCCATTAAAAGAGCTATTAGAAGTTTGCCGTGATTATTATAGTGAAGAAAAAAGACGTAAAGTAACTATAGAATACGTCATGCTCGATGGAGTTAATGATAGTTTAAATGAAGCGAGAGAGCTTGCAAAAATTTTAAGTAAGGTTCGTTGTAAAATAAATTTGATTCCATTCAATCCATTTGAACGAACTTTGTACAAAACTTCAAAAAAAGAAAATATTTTAAAATTTAAAAAATATTTGGAAGAAGCTGGATTTATTACAACTGTGCGAGCAACGCGAGGTGATGAAATAGATGCGGCTTGTGGTCAACTTAAAGGTAATTTTGTAGATAAAACACCGCGTTCGCGGATTATGAAAAAAGAGTATTATGACAACCAAAATTCAATCGATACGGGGCATGCATGATGTATTGGCTCCAGATATTTACTATTGGCAATTAGCAGATCATATTTTTTTATCGTTAGTAGAAAGTTATGGTTATCAGTATATTAAGTTTCCTATTGTAGAATTTACTGATTTATTTAAACGTGGTGTTGGTGAAGTTACCGATGTTGTTGAAAAAGAACTTTATGCTTTTGAAGATCGCAGTGGTGATAATTTATCATTAAGACCTGAAGGGACTGCTGGTTGTGTGCGAGCCGGAATTAATGCTGGGTTGTTCCGAGGGGGAGTTTCTCGTCTTTGGTATGATGGTCCAATGTTTCGTCATGAGCGTCCACAACGTGGTCGCGCACGTCAATTTCATCAATATGGTTTAGAAGCTTTTGGTGCTGCAACTCCAGATATAGATGTTGAAATTATAACTATTTCAGCGCGTTTTTTAGCTGAGCTACAAATTTTTGAAGATGTAAAACTGGTTATTAACTCTCTTGGTAGTTTTGAAGATCGAAAAAATTATCGCGAAAAATTGGTTAGCTATTTTACAGATAATGAGCATTTATTAGACGAAGATAGTAAGCGTCGTTTGAATACCAATCCTCTTAGAATTTTGGATAGCAAAAATCCTGATTTGGCCGAGTTAATTCAATATGCGCCAAATTTAAATGATCATTTATCGAAAGAATCAAAAGATCATTTTGCGCATGTGCAAAAAATGCTAAAAGTTTTAGAGATTCCATTTGAGGTTAATCCACGTTTAGTGCGAGGTCTTGATTATTATTGCCATACAGTTTTTGAGTGGCAGACTGATAAATTAGGCGCACAAAATGCAGTTGGAGCTGGCGGTCGTTATGATGGTTTAGTTGAACAATTAGGCGGGGCTAGTACTCCTGCTGTTGGTTTTAGTATGGGAATTGAACGGATTGTGGAATTAATGAAAGAGAGGATGCAACCAGAAAATTTTGTTCCAAGACCTGATATTTATGTAATGAGCACTGAAAAAACTGCACAAATAGCATTATTTGAGATAGAAAAAATTCGTGATAAATACGATTTTGTTGAGATAATTAATAATGTTGGTGGTGGAAGTTTTAAAGCCCAGTTAAAACGAGCTGATAAATGTGGAGCGCAGTATGCATTTATTTTTGGCGAAGATGAGGTAAAAGATTATTCTGTTGCTATCAAGCCTTTAGTTGGCGAAGATAATGAGCAAATAGTTTTAGGCTTTGATAAAATAATGCAGTTTATGGAAGATAAATTTGGGAGATAGTTAAATGCGTGTTTACGTAAGTGAAAAGGATCAAATCGCGGATATTAAAGAATGGTTTGCAAAATATGGATTTTATATTACTTTTGCGATCTTGTTTGTAATTTCTTATATTTTTGTTAGTAATTATATGAATAATTCAAGAATTAAAGCCTCTTCTCAGGCATCTGAATTATTTGAAGAGTTAATTAAAGAAAAAGATGAAACTAAAAAAATTTTTCTAGCTAATGATTTGGTGCAAAAATATCCAAAAACAATTTATGGCAATGCAGCTGGTCTTTTAATAGCTAAAAACTTTGCTGATAATGGTAATGGTAATGATAATGATGCTATTAGTAAATATAATAATATCTATCAAAAAACTGCAAGTTGGGATTTGATAAAATTCTTGGCTTTTTCGAATATGATCGTTTTGGAAACAAAAGATGATCCAATGGCAGCATACGAGAAATTTGAAAGTAATTATAAAAAATTTAATTCTTTTGAATTTTTGGTATATGATTTGCAAGGAGATTTGCTCGTAAAAAATAATAAATTATCAGATGCTGTTAAAGCTTATGGTAATGCGCAAAAATCAGTAATGAGTGGACCTTTAGCGCAGCAATATCTTGCTAACTATTTAGGAATGTTAGAATTAAAGCAAAGTTTTTATAGTTATGAATAATTTTAAAATAATATTTTTTTTGGGATTTATATTTTTAACTGGTTGTTCATCAATAACTGGTGGAACAGATAATACTCCAAATCCAAGAGCTATTGGTACTGTTGAAAATAGAATCGCATTAAGTAAAGAGTGGTCAAAAAATATTGGCAAAGTAAAAAAAGACTTGTACCTAGACTTTTATCCAGAATTATACTCAAAGTCAATTTATAATTATATTTTCACAGCCAGTTACAATGGGAAAATTTCGGTAATAAATAATAATTCTGGTAGTACCATTTGGAGTAAAAAATATCCATATAAATTTTCAAGTGCAGTATATCATTATGGTAATAAATTATTTGCTGGAACTATAAAAGGGCAGTTAATAGCAGTTAATAGTGATAATGGTCAATTGCTATGGAAAACACAGTTATCTACTTCTATTTTGGCAGCCCCAGTGAGCGATGGAAAAAGATTATTTGTTCAAACAGCTGATGGAGCTGTTGTTGCTTTGGATTTGCATAACGGTAATCAAATCTGGAGTTATGAAATAAAAATTCCAGAGTTAATATTACGTGGTACCAGCCAGCCTATAGTAAAAAATGGCAAAGTAGTCGTTGGTTTTGCAACTGGCAAGCTTGTTGCTTTAAACTCTAGTGATGGTAGTGAAGCCTGGAATTATGAGGTTTCATTGCCACGGGGAAATAATATAATAGATAATTTATCTGATATCGATAGTAAGATTTTAGTCAATAATGATATTTTATATACAGTCTCTTACAATGGTAATTTAGCTGCAGTGGACTTAGATTCTGGCCATGAAATATGGGCGCGTGGCATGTCGGCGTTTCGCAGTTTATCTCAAGATAGCAAAAACATCTATGTTGTTGATTCTGAAAGTAAAATTTGGAGTATCAACAAAAAAAATGGGGCTGTTAATTGGGTTAATGATATTTTCTTATACCATTATCTAACTAGTCCGGCACTATTAAACGGTAATATTTTTGTGGGAGATAAGCTTGGCTATGTTTATGGTTTAAATGCAAAAACGGGTGAAACTCTAGCCGCGATTAAACTTTATAATCGTAATCCTACATTATCAGTAACTGCAACTAATAATCACTTGCTTGCATTAGGTGGTTCTGGTACATTAGTTGCTGTTAAAGTTAGTTAGTAAATCCTCATGAAGTTACCAACCATTGCCATCGTAGGGCGTCCGAATGTCGGAAAATCTACCCTTTTTAATATCTTAACTAAATCACGTGATGCTCTGGTGCTAAATAAACCAGGGGTAACACGTGATCGTATTTATGGTGAAGGTACCTATAATTCAATACCATTCATCGTAATTGACACTGGCGGTTTATACGGTGATGAGGAAGGTTTTGTCTCCCATATTGAACAGCAAGCTTTTGCGGCTGTTAGTGAATCAGATATCGTATTATTTTTAGTTGACGCAAGATGTGGTTTAACTAGTTTAGATTATGACTTAGCTCAAAGGTTAAGGGTCTTAGATAAAGATAAAAAAGTTTGCCTTGTTGTTAATAAAATTGATGGTGTTAATCAAGACTCCATAATGGCAGAATTTTCTGAGCTAGGATTAGATTTTTTCAGTATTGCAGCAGTACATAATCGTGGTGTTAGCGTTATGCTGGAAAAAATATTAGAGCCATTTGCTACTAATGCCTATGACGAAGATAATTCTGAAGATTATGGTAAAAAAAATATAAAGTTTGCAATAATTGGTAAACCAAACGTTGGCAAGTCAACTTTGGTAAATAGAATATTGGGAGAGGAGCGAGTAGTTGCTTACGATGAGCCAGGAACAACTCGCGATAGTATTTATATTCCTTTTTCTCGTAACGATAAGCATTATACGATTATCGACACAGCAGGTATACGCCGTAAAACAAAAGTAAATAAAACATTAGAAAAGTTTTCAGTAGTAAAGGCTTTGCAAGCAGTAAAAGATGCTAATGTTGTTATTTTTGTTATTGATAGCCGTGATGGTATTAGTGATCAAGATTTGCATTTATTAGGATTTGTTTTAGATGCCGGACGATCTTTAATTATTGCATGCAATAAATGGGATGGAATGACCATTGAAAACAAAGATAAAGTAAAAGAAGAGTTAGATCGCAGATTACCGTTTGTTAATTATGCAAAAAGATATTTTATTTCAGCCCTTCATGGTAGCAATGTTGGTTTATTGTTCAAAGCAATTGATGAATGTTATCGTGCAGCCATGCAAGATTTAGAAACTAATAAATTAACAAAGATTTTACAAGATGCACAAAAAGAGCATCAGACGCCAATAGTTGGTCGTGGCCGTATTAAATTAAAATATGCGCACTCTGGTGGTAAAAACCCTCCTATTATAGTAATTCATGGTAATAAATTAGATGCATTACCAGGAAGTTATAAACGTTATTTAGAAAATTATTTCCGTGAAGCCTTAAATATGGTTGGTACACCGATTAGATTTGAGTTTAAAGTTCCTACTAATCCGTTTGCTAAATAGCTTTTCTTTTACTAAGCTATTTATATCAACTAAATTTAATAATTTATGAAAATAGCAATAAAATCAATAACAGCTATACTTTTGTCTAGCTTATTACTTTCAAGTTGTACTGGTGATGAAGATTCTGATCGTCAATTAGCTGGTGCAGTAGGCGGGGCGGCAATCGGTGGAATTATTGGTAGCTCTATTGGTGATGATGATGCTGGTGGGGCGATCATTGGAGCAACAGCTGGTGCGGCACTTGGCTCATATCTAGCAAGCGATCGTCGTTATCGTCGATCTGAGCGTTATTATTATGATGATCACCGTGAGCGTTGTATGAGACGCCGTGAATGTTATGTTAACCGATATGGCGATAGATACTGCGAAACAGCTTATTACTGCCGTGACGGTTATAGATAATTATATATAAAATCCCATAACCCATTGCGAAATTAATAAAACCGGGGGTATTAAGATCTTACTTAATAGCCCGGTAATTATTAAAATTAGCAAAATAATAAAACCATAAGGCTCAACTTGCTCATAATAGTAAGCCATTCTTCCAGGTAATAAACTAGAAACTACACGACTTCCATCTAAAGGCGGAATGGGAATAAAGTTTAAGACCATTAAAATTATATTTATAAAAATTCCCTGTTTTCCCATATATGCAAGGGCTAATCCAATATGGGTTTGCTGATTATAAATGCCAAATAGCATAATTGCGCCCCAAAAAAATGCCATAAGAAGATTAGAAAGAGGTCCTGCAGCTGCAACTACTGCAGTTCCAAGGCGAAGATGAGAAAAATTTCTTGGATTTACAGGTACTGGTTTTGCCCAGCCAAAAACAAATCCGCTTAGCATAAATAAAGTAAATGGAACTAAAATGGTGCCAACTGGATCGATGTGCTTAATAGGATTTAAGGTGAGTCGCCCCATCATCTTTGCTGTTTTGTCACCAAACTGTAAGGCCACAAATCCATGAGAAACTTCATGAATCGTAATTGCAAATAGTAGTGGAATTGCAATTAAAAGTACTTGTTGTATTTGTTCCATATTTTTTATCTTAACTTATTAGTTTTAATAATTTTGCTCTATAGAGTTTGTATTTTGATCTATATTTTTTATTAAAAATGCTTCACATTCAAGCGCTGGTAATGGCTTGCTAAAATAATATCCTTGAATATAATCGCAGTTATTTATAGCTAGAAAATCTAATTCTTCTTTTTCTTCAACTCCCTCAGCAATAGTTTGAATATCAAGATTCTTAGCCAAAATTATTATTGAGGATATAATAGCACGAGAATTTTTATCAGATTTTATATGTTGTACAAATGATCGATCTATTTTTAAATACGATATCGGTAAGTCTTTTAAATATGCCAAACTTGAATATCCCGTACCAAAATCATCTAATGAAAGCCTAATATTATCTTTATGCAGTTTTTGTACCGCAAAATTTATCTGATCATTTTTTTCCATTAAAATACTTTCAGTTATTTCCATAGTTAAGGCTTCAGGAGGTAGAGTGTTTTCATGCAAAGCCTCATTGATAGTTTTATTTATTTCTTTTGAATAAAATTGTTTTCCAGATAAATTGACCGATATTTTAAGATCAACATTTAATTTATCGCGCCATAATTTACATTGTTTAGCTGATTCCCTAATAACCCAATTACCAACTTTATGAATAGCGCTAGTTTCTTCAACAATTGGAATAAATTCTTGTGGTGGTATAAATCCGCCCATTTCTTCATTTTTCCAACGTAATAGTGCTTCAAGTGAAACAACTTTATGTGTTTTTGAGTCAACTATTGGTTGATAATGCAAAGCTAATTCATTTTTTTCAATAGCGCTATAAATTAGATTGCTGATCTTCATTTTTTGTTCAACTTTACGATTCATCTCTGGATCAAAAAATGAAAAACCATTGCGCCCATTAGCTTTTGTATAATACATCGCGGTATCTGCGTTTTTAATTAGGGTGTCAGCATCAAAACCATCATGTGGATAAATGCTTACCCCAACAGAGGCTGCAAGATTAAATTGATGATTGCCTACTTTTAAAGGTTTTTTAATAGTATTTAGCAATCTTTTTATTAAAGAGCTATAGCCATTACGATCATTTTCATCACCAGATAGAATAATTAGCTCATCCCCGCCAATGCGTGCTAACTTATCACTAGCGCGTATCGTTGTTTTTAAACGATATGCTAAATTTTGTAAAATTTTATCTCCAATATTATGTCCTAAGCTATCGTTAATAACTTTAAAGTTATCAAGATCAATAAACCATACTGAAAAAGAAGTTTGATAGCGTTTTGCTTCTTCAATGTGATCTTTTAATTGACTTAAAAAAGTTCTTCTATTTGGTAATCCAGTTAAAGAATCATGTGACGCTAAATAATATAACTGCTCCTGCATTGTCTTACGATCAGTAATATCGTTAATTAAGATTACAAAGTTTTTTACAATATTTTCTTTGTTTTTTACTGGAGCTAAATGTATTTCACCCCAGAAAAGTTTATAATTTTTGCGTTTAGTTTTTGCAATAACAGAAACAGGCTCTTGCGCTTTTATAGCTTCATATAATTTATCTAATGGCTCTTGATCTTCTATATCATGAAATAAATCTCGGAGACACTTATTCCCCATCTCTTCAATGTTATAGCCATAGATATCAGATACTGCTTTGTTGGCATATTCAATAGTTAGATCATCATCATTATTAATAATAATAGTACCAATAGGGCTAGATTGTATTGCTCTATCGCGTAGTAATATTTTTTCTTCGTTTTTTTTACGCTCAGTAATGTCACGGAAACTCCATACTCGTCCTTCATTTTTACCGTTTAAGATAAGTGGTTGTGTATAGCGTTCAATAGTTCGACCGTCTCGAGACTCCACTTCGCTGTACATGCCCTTAGTGCTTTCTTCCTTGGCCAGACGCATTAGTTCAACAGCAAGTTTACCTGGATCTTTTAATTGGGTAAAAATAAAGTTTACTCCTTCATCTTCACTTGCTTGCTCTAAAACTTCTTGTGGTATTCTAGTTATCTCACTGAATTTTGCATTCCAATCTAATAATTTACCATCTTTATCAATAAGCAAGATGGCATCAGCAGTAGAATCCATTGTCGCTCGTACTAGTGAGAGAGAATATTGCAGTTCTTCAGCGATTTTTTGATAGTCTTGAGGTCCATCATTATTATTTTGTATCTTGGGTAAATCTTCTTCTTTCCATTTTTCAAGATACTCTTTTATTAACTTTTTAGGAACTTTTCCTGCCATTAAAGTAAATAACTTATGAACAGTGGGGTCTTTATCGATTAAATAAAAGCGCTCTATGTTGTTCTTGAATTGATAATAGGTGAATTTGGCTGTCATATATATATTTTAGTTTAAGTATATTTTTTTTCCATTATTTAGGCATATGCTAAACTTACAGTAAAAGGAGGTGCTATTATGGATATCATCATAATAGGTGGTGGCAGTGCAGGATGGATGGCTGCATCTTATCTTTCCAAATCTTTAAATTTTAATGCAGATATTACTGTTATTGAGTCTGAGAGCATTGGTCGAATTGGCGTTGGTGAAGCTACTGTCCCAACTATTAAGACAGAATTTTTTGATAGGTTAGGTTTGCAAGAGCAAGATTGGATGAAGCATTGTAATGCTACTTACAAGATGGGGGTGAAGTTTTCTGACTGGAAAAAAACAGTACAGTCAGGGGGCGATCATTATTATCATAATTTTGGCGAGCTCCCAGTTTTTGATAACATTCCTCTTACTCATATTTGGATCAAAAAATATTTAGAAGATAATAATTATAATACTCCAATGGATTATGCTTGTTTTAATTCGACAATGGCATGTGATAATAATAAGTCACCCAATTTATTATCTGGCGAACAAATTCAGCATTATGCATATCATTTTGATGCTTTGTTATTGGCAAATTTTTTAAAATCATGGTCAATAAAACGCGGTGTAACACATATTATTGATGATTTATCTGACGCTAAATTAGATGACCAAGGTAATATTATTTATGTTGTAGGTAAAGACAATAAAAAATATCACGCAGATTTATTTATTGATTGCTCGGGATTTACCGGATTTTTAATTGAAAAAATACTAAAAGAGCCAAAAGTTACTTTTGGCGACAGTTTATTGACAGATAGAGCTGTTGCAATGAACATACCTGAAGAGCAAGAGTATCAACAAAAACATGGCATACGGCCATATACTACCTCAAGAGCTATGAAGGCAGGGTGGATGTGGGAGATCCCTTTATTTAATCGCTCTGGTAACGGTTATGTTTATTCAAGCCAATTTATGACTCAGGATGAAGCAGAGCAAGAAATGCGTAATCATTTTGGTAAGCGTGTTGATAACTGTGAGGCGCGCCATATAAAATTTCAATCATATCGCCGCGAAAGAGCATGGGTAAATAACTGTGTAAGTATTGGTTTGGCTAGCGGTTTTTTAGAGCCATTAGAATCAACCGGAATTTATTTTATTTACGCAGCACTTTATCAGTTAGTTCAATACTTTCCGCATAATGAAATAAATCCAGTTTTACGTGATGAATTTAATAAAAAAATTGAATTTATGGTTGAAGATGTAAAAGATTTTATCGTCTTGCATTTTAAAACTGCAGTGCGGCAAGACACGGAATTTTGGCGAGTTAATAAATATGAAACAAAAATTCCAGAATCTTTGCAAGCAATACTTAATCAACAAAAAGCTGGTTTACCAATAAAATTGAGCCATCAAGGTGATCAAAATTTATACAGCTCTTTTGCCGCGCGTTTTGAAAATTTTTGGACTAATTCTAGCTATCAATGCATATTTTCTGGCGTAGACGTTTTACCTGAATCAGCTCCAGCTATCTTAAGTTATCGTAATGATATTATGAAAACAGGGAATGAAGTTTTAAGTAGAATTGCGCGAGAAAATGTGGAGCTTAATAGTATTTTGCCAACTCAGCTTGAGTATTTGCAGCAGTTGTATGTGAAAAACTTGGTGTAACCCTTGGCGTAAAAACCCCCGCGCCTTCGGCGCTGCCCCCTTTAATAAGGGGGCGTTTAGAGGGGGGGGGGTCATATGCAAGAGCACCGAATCCTCTCCACCCACAACCGGTCAATAATCCCCTGTATTTCAGCGTTAAAACAGGGTTTTATTGCATCGCGATAGGTGGCAACTATATCTGCCTCAGTATTATAGCTATTAAGATTATCTTTTATTTTCACGCCACCGTGACTCATGCTAAGCCTATTAGTTTTGCGATTATTGCGAGTAAAAAAAATCATTACAGCCGCATCAGAATGAATTAAATGATGGGAAGATAATCCCGTTAATATTTCAGAAACACCAAAGCCTATTTTATTTTTACGCCAATTAGGATCAACAGTCATAAAAAAAACAGACATAATTTTTTGATGAATTTTAATACTATCCTCAATAATATCTTGCGGATAATCTTTGATATATTTAGTATCCCAAAAGCTATCAGCTAAAATATTTTTCCAATCAAAACCACAAAATCCAATAGGCTCACTCTTATAAAATAAACCACATAAAGCTTTTTGTGCAACATAGTCATCACTAGAAAAGCTTAGAATTTTTTCAAAATTTTGCTCAGATTTAAGGGCTTCTAGCGTATTAAATTTCCAAAAATTATATAACTGATTATATTTTTTTAAATATTCTGGCTTGCAATAACACGGATCACCAACAAATTCATAAAATTTTAATTCATGTAAGCGTTGATCAATTGTAACTTCATGCGAATTCGATGGTTTCGAAGTTAACATTTTTAATAGAATTAAATAATTTATAGTTATCTATAGTGCCATTTAAACTTTTACTAAACCCAAAGCATGCGACGGAAAAAACAGATAAAAATTGCTGTAGTTTATGTTCATTGGTAAGAAATTTGGCGATAGCTTGAATTACCGCTTGCCAATGACCATCATCGCCACCGTCAAATTCAATATGTGAGCCTAAAAAACGACTAGCAAGTTTCGGATCATCTACACCCCAGGATTCTATTATTTTATTTAACTGTAAAATAAATTCAGGTGGCATATGCGCAGACATTCCCTCCGCTGCCAGGGGGCAGGCAAGCATTAGAATAGGATCTTGATAAAATCCTATAGTGCTCTCTTGAATAATCATAAATAACTTAGTCCCAAAGTCAGGAACATGAAAGTTTTTCATATATTCAACATCACCACCCAGGTGCTCCAAATCACGCTCAATAATCAGCTCATGATTAATCTCACCTTTAAAATGATTTATATAATGATTACGCATTTCAAGATTGTCAGAAGCTGCAATGGCTCTGGCAGCTAAGCGAGTAGTATATTTAACATATTGGTGCATGCTAAATAATCCTTGAATATACTGCTCTTTGGTTAATGTATTATCTAAAATACTTTTGTACCAACTGCCATTACAGAAATCATCTAAAGAAATTTTAAATGTTTGCTCTATTTCATCGATAAAATGGCTTTTAACAAAGCATTTCTGATTTTCAGAAAGATTATTGTAAATATTAAGTAACGCGTATTTTATATTGTGGTGATATTTAGAGTTTATTTCTAATTTATCATCATTATTTAGCAATAAAAAACATGTTTTATTATGTATTCTCCCAAGTCGCAGAGCAAAATAAGTAATTAAATTTTCATATTCTTGCTCTGCCTGAATATATTTTATACAAATAGTTTTATTTAAATCTGGTTCACTTGGAAACAAAACTTCGGCTTTGGCTAAAATATCGCCAGAGCCGTTGTTTTTTATAATAATTTCGTTATTTTTTTCTATTAAAGTATATTTATCCATCTTAGTCAAAAACCCTTGTATAGCCTAAACCAAAGCCAAAACCAGTAGTTTTAATATCTAAGGTTTGTATAGTTGGAGCAAAATTATTAATTCCTTTTAAACTGCCATTGGGAATATATACCCCGAAGAAATTAATTTCGTTTTGGTTATATTTCAATGTTCCGCCAACTGATAATAAAGTTTTAACTGTAACACCAGGAGTTAAGGCATTTTCTAGCATTTGATCTTTACTTACTATTAAATCGGCAAAGTTAGCACCAGCGCGTAGAGTTAAATATTCGTTAGTATGCCATTGAACGCCAACTTTATAAGCATTTTGATTTTTCCAACCAAAACCTGGGCCATTAGCTTGACCTAATTGACAGCTGTTTGGTGGAGCTACTAATAAGCAAGTTCCGCTGTTACCATAGGCATTTACATCGTTATACCAAATACGTTGTACATCAGCAGTTAAAGCTAAATCTTTATTAACATGATAGGCAATAGCAACTAGTCCATTAGCTGGAATATCAAGCTCACCGCTATTGGCAAATAATCCTTTATATTTAGAAAATTTGCTCATGCCTATACGGGGCTGATAAGAAATTACGGCATTAAGTTTATTATAAAGCTCAAGTTGTAGCGCGACTCGCACACCAATTCCAAAGTTAAAATCAATGCCACGTCCAGAAAGATTAGCGCTATCTGCGCTTAATGCTGCAAGTCCTGCTGCACCTTTGTTTTCATAAGTTTGTACAGCTCCTAAAATGCTTACACCGCCAGAAATATTTACAGTTTCATTTTCATATATTCGACGTGCATAGGTGCCGTTTAGTAAAGCTATTCGCAGCAAGCTTTTATAGTCGCCATCTCCAAGTAATCCTACTAATGGAAAAGTAGGTGGTCCAACAGGAACTGTGATTAAGGCCGATTCAGTAGTGTTATATTCAGTACCAAAACCACCTACAGCATATAAGCTTATGCCCCAAGCAGATTTTTCATCAATTTGTTTTGCATAGCCGATATCTGGTAAGAAAATAAGTTTATATTTATTCTCAAAAGTTCCAACTGGCATTTGTAGTGGATCAGTTGGTGCTGCTGGGTTTGAGCTACCAGTTACTGTCAACTTAAAGTCTGGAAAATAAAAGGCAGCTCCAGCATCAAAGCGAGAATTAACATCTATCAAGCCAGCTGGATTAACGCCAGTGATAATTGCATCTTGCGGCAGGGCTGCACCGGAGCCGCCCATGCCGCGAGTTATTTCAGAATAGGCATTATCAAAAGAGCCGTTAATGGCAAATAAGTTGGTGGAAAAAATAAGGGCAGAGCTCGCAATCCCTAGGCGAGAAGTAAAAAATTTCATAAAAATCCTTTTTTATTAATTTATATTATTTATAGTAAAAGTATGTCAAACATTATCAAGTTTAGCAATATCTGTGATATTTACAAATATTGCAAGTGTATCACCAGGTTGTAGTTTTTTCTTTTTACTTAAGTTATTCCAATTTATAATATCCTTTGGTTTTACTTTAAATTTATGCGATAAGCTTCCAACTGATTCACCTTTGTGCACTTGATAATAAATTTTTCTAATAATCTTACGTTTTCTTGGCATTGCCTGCTTGAAAAAACTCATTATCTGGCCATTATCTAAATCTTTTAATTCTTTTTTATCATTTTGTTTGTATAAATCAGGATCTTGTCCTGCGATAGGAATTAGAAGTTGTTTATCAATAATAACTTTGTTGCTGTCTAAAGCATTTAAGCTTTTAATAACGTTAACGCTAGTATTAAAATCTTTTGCTATTTTACTTAGGCTATCACCTTTTTGAATTACATAGCGGGCGAATCTAACACGTTTATCCGCTGGTATTTTTCCTAGTTCATTATCTAATGTTTCAATTTGATCAATTGGAAGTAGTAGATGATAAGGGGCATCTACTGCAGTTGCCCAGCGGTTATAACCAGGATTTAGTCTGTAAATAGTTTCTAAATTTAGGTTTAATAAATCAGCAATTAGAGCCATATCAACTTGAGAATCTAATTCAACACGGGTAATAATTGGCCAGTCTGGTAATTTAGGTAACTCAAAGTTATATTTTTTATGGTTTTTTATAATATCTATTAATGCTAATAATTTAGGCACATAGTTTTTTGTCTCTTGCGGTAAGCCTAGTGACCAAAAATCAGTAGAAAGATTATTATTTTTATTATGAATAATTGCATTATGAACGTTGCCAGCTCCTGAATTATAGGCAGCTACAGTATAGAGCCAATCACTGCCTAAATATTTATGGATATTACTCATATGATTAAGGGCAGCCTCAGTTGATTCAATAATATCGCGACGACCGTCATACCACCAATTAGAGCTAATATTTTGCTCTTTTGCTGCCACTGGTGTTATTTGCCATAGTCCAGCTGCATTTGCTTGTGAGTAGGCAAATGGATCAAAATTACTTTCAACCATTGGCATTAAAATTAGCTCGGTAGGTAAATTACGTCGTTTTATTTCTTCTAATATTAAATAAAGATATGGACGAGCGCGTGAAATTTGATCGTATAGTAATTTTTTATTCTTAAGGTATTGATTTTTATACAAATCTATTCTTTCGTCATTTTTATTTATCTGCCATCTAAAGCTCTTGGCTAAATTGTGCCAGAAATCATAATTACGATTTTTGAATTCATATAATATACTAAGATCATTACCAACAGATGATGTAGACGTAGTGGGCGATGCTAATGTGTCAAAGCTGAGGCAAAGTAATAAGAGTAAAATTATTTTTTTCATATTATTGTTACTTATACTTATTGTAGTTGAAAGTATTTGAAAATGGATTGTAGCAAAAAATTGTTAGCATGGGGGAGAAAAGTGGGTAATCGGACTATCTTAAATTTAAATGAGCTTCGCCAAAATATTTTACTCTTGGAAAAGACTTTTTTGCAAAATGAAATTTGTAATAATTTTCGTGAGCCTATTTTACAGTTAGGGGATTTTAGCTGTGATTATTTTAAAAATAATAATTATATTTTAGTTTCTGATCAGCAGGAAATAACAAGCCAAAATAATAATTATTTATTTAGTAATTATAATAAATTACCTTTTTCACCATATACAAACTTCAGAACGGTTCTTATTCCTCATGTTTTAGAATTTAATGATAACTATCAAGAAATAATCCAAGAAATTTATAATATTTTAATGCCAGAACAGGGAAGATTAATAATTTTTAGTTTCAATTCATATAGTCTCTGGCGACTACGTTACAAAGGTCTTAAAATGCATAAGCTTAAGTCTGCGTTAACAGATGTTGGTTTTGAGATTATTACGGCACAAAATTTTTATTTGCGCCCGCCAATCAATAGTAACTTTATTCAAAGTATATTATTTCCCTTTGAACGCCTAAATCCCTTATTACCTTTTGGTGCAATTAATATGCTAATAGCAATGAAAAGAGTTGTGCCATTAACTCCAACGCGATTAAAATGGGCGCAAGAAGAGCGAGGAGCAACAAATGAGTGGAGTTAAAATTTTTACCGATGGCGCTTGTAGCGGTAACCCTGGTCCTGGTGGTTATGCCGCAATATTGATTTATAACGATAAAGAGAAAATTATCTCTGGTTTTGAAAGTAATACTACCAATAATCGTATGGAGTTATTAGCGGCAATAAAGGGCTTAGAAGCTTTAAAAAAATCTTGCACTGTTGATTTAACTACAGACTCACAATATTTGAAACGCGGTATGACTGAATGGTTAGTAAATTGGAAAAAAACTGGCAAGCTTGGTAATCCGAATAGTAAGCTTAAAAATCAAGATTTATGGCAAGAATTAGATAAACTTGCACAAATCCATAAAATTAACTGGCATTGGGTTTATGGACACAGCGGTCATCCAGAGAATGAGCGGGCGGATGAAGCGGCTCGAGCTGAAATTTATAGGAACGTAAAAAAATAATGCGACAAATAATTTTAGATACAGAAACCACTGGATTATCGCCAAATGAAGGCCATAGAATTATTGAGATTGGTTGTGTTGAATTAATAAATCGACAATATACTAATAATAATTTTCATTTTTATATCAATCCTGAGCGCACGATAGAGGCTGGAGCAATAAATGTTCATGGCATTACTAATGAATTTTTGGTGGATAAACCATTATTTGGTGAAGTAGCTGATGATTTATATAATTACTTAAAAGGCGCAGAGGTCATTGCTCATAATGCGCCATTTGATTTAGGTTTTTTAAATTATGAATTTAACTTATACAATCCTGATTTAAATAAGTTAGATAAAATAGCTACTATTACAGATACCCTTGCCATTGCCCGTAAATTACATCCCGGCCAGCGTAATTCGTTAGATGCTTTGTGTAAAAGATACAGTGTTGATAGTAGTGAGCGTGATCTCCATGGAGCATTACTTGATGCACGAATTTTAGCTGAAGTATATTTGGCGATGACTGGTGGGCAGGGGGTGTTTGATTTAGGCCTTGCTGAGAGTTCCCGCGCTAAAAATAAGCTTGATGAGCAAAAATTTAATAATATTGACTTGGTAAATTTACCTGAAGCATATATTAGCCCGGAAGATTTAGCTCTGCATAATAAGATTATGGGATTATTATCATCTTCTTAAAAATGGATTGCCTCCAAAATGTCTAGGTTTTTCTTCTTCATAATAAGCGCAGCAGCCAAATATTTTTTTAAGAAAACCTAAAATCTTTGCAGCAAAAATCTTAGCTTTATTTGCACCACATTCAATAGCTATTTTATTGGTAACTTTTTTAAAATGCGCAATAATTTCTTGGTTATCAAAGTTTATATTATTATATCGTTCATGTAACTGATTAAATCTTCCAGCATATTTTAAATATAAATCACTGCTGGATTTTCCAATCCGCGGTTTTTCGGTTTCATATTTTTTACTTATATAATCTAAGGCGCCCTTTAAAACGGAAAGGTAGTTTTCTTCAGCTCTAACATAGCCTTCAATCAAGGCTTCGAGGTTGTCACTAATATTGTCATAATTATGCTGATCAATATGAGATGTCGCTTCAAAAATATTATGTTTGTGCTGGTTAAAATTAGTTTCCGATGCTTGTATTTTTTCAAACACAGTTTTCCAGTGGGAATATTCAGATATTTGATGACAATTAATTTTGTTAGGTAAAATTTCGCAAAAAAGTTTGTTAAAAAAAGAAATATCTACATTAAATTTTATAATGCTTAATTTATTATCAAGAGTAGATCGATTTATTTCTAGGATTTCTGGAGATGCAGGAGTTATAGAGCTTAAAAATCCAGCTGGTGATGCAGTTCGCATAAATTTACATCCTTGTTAATTATCATATTGAAGTATATAGTAAATATAGCATAATCAAAAAAATTAAACCCTATATGTCTTTACAAGTAATAATAAGTTGGTTAATCGGCATAACAGCACTGGCAGCTTTTATTAACCATAAATTCTTTAAACTTCCAGATTCTATCGGCATTACTTTAGTAACGCTAATAATTTCATTAATTATTATATTTTTAGGTTTTCTGGGGTTACAAATAAATATTCATATTGAAAAAGTTTTTGCGAGCTTTGATCCTTCATCAGCTGTTTTAGATGTGTTACTAAGTTTTTTATTATTCGCAGGATCATTACATGTAAATATTTTAGATTTGGCAAAGCATAAATATATAATAATGATGCTCGCCTCATTTGGTGTTATTTTTTCAACACTGATAGTTGGATTTTTAATGTGGTTTGTCGCTGGGTTTTTTCATTATGACTTACCACTTGAATATTGTTTATTATTTGGAGCATTAATTTCACCGACTGATCCAATCGCCGTACTCGGGGTACTAAAGAAATTAAAAGCTCCTAAAGTACTGGAAACTAAAATTATGGGAGAAGCGTTATTCAACGATGGTGTTGGGATCGTTTTATTTATCACGTTACTTAAAATAGCAGATAGCGGCATATATTTAGAGCATTTTTCTTGGCATCATACGGGAATATTATTTTTTCGTGAGGTTATTGGTGGAATAGTAGTTGGTTATTTATTAGCTAAAGTTGCCCAGTTATTTATTAAAGCATCGAAAGATTATGAGGTGGTTTTGTTTATTACTTTGGCGCTTGTTACAGGTGGCTATACTATGGCGCTAAATTTATTTCATGTTTCAGGTCCAATTGCCATGGCAATGGCAGGTCTTGTTATCGGAAATACTTGTCGTGATGTTGATATGCAAAAATTTGATATTGAAAAATTAGATAGCTTTTGGGATATGGTCGACGAGCTATTAAATTCCATATTATTTGTCTTGATAGGTCTTGAAGCTTTATTTTTATCTTTTGATCTAAAAAATCTAGTTTTAGGAGTGATTGCTATTCCTATAGTTTTAATCGCGCGTTATATCAGCGTTCTTATTCCAGTTGTTTTAACTAGTAATAAGCGAAATAAATTAGAGCAAAGCAAATTAGTTTCAATTTTAACATGGGGTGGTTTGCGTGGAGGTGTTTCAATAGCGCTAGCTTTATTGCTACCAGAGGGCCACTATCGCGATTTGATAATAGGTATTACTTATAGTGTTGTTATCTTTTCTATTATGGTGCAAGGACTTACAATAGGTAAATTTATTCAAAAATTATATCCTTCCTGTGGTGATTGAAAAGATAGATGACAATGATTTAATAATTACGCCAAACTTGCGTTTAAAACGCTTTTTTTTGCGTGAATATTTTTTAGATGCCAAAAAAAATAATAATAAAGTTTTTATTAAAGCTGCTAATGTTCAATCATGGCA
>CAYGUI010000006.1:0-42788 GCA_964353115.1 uncultured Gammaproteobacteria bacterium | reverse complement strand
TGATATGTTTCATTTTTTTGATTTGATTTGATATTAATAAATTTTAATTTGTATTTTTGTAATAATATTTTTTATATTATCATCATCTAAACACAAAAATACTTTTCCAGTATTTTCTGGGGTTTTATAAATAAAATCTAAATAACTCTTTTCCAAATTATTATAATTTTGAAAAAAATCCATGTGATCAGCGTCAATATTAGTTATTAAAACTATTTTTGGATCATACTTAATAAAAGATGCATCACTTTCATCTGCCTCAATTACCATATATTGACTATTACCATATTGCGCACCAGTCATTATTTTTCCGTAACTACTGCCAATGGCAAACTTTAGATTATTATCATAATTAAATATGCTCGCTATAAGCCCTGTCGTTGAAGTTTTACCATGCGCTCCGCTAATTGCAATGCCAGAATTATTTTTTAATATTTCGGCCAACATATCAGCTCGATGTAAAACAGGAATATTTAATTCTTTGGCTCTAATTATTTCTGGATTGGTTTGTTTGGCAGCTCCAGTTGCGACGATAATATTTATATTTTCTGAAATATTTTCGGCTTTATGATCATGATAAATTTTCATACCTAACTTTTTTAAATAGTCAGTAACAAAATTAGAATTAAGATCAGAGCCAGTAACAGTGTGACCCATTTCATATAATATTTGCGCTACAGCACCAACGCCACAGCCACCAATGCCAATGCAATGAATATGTGATTTTTTCACGATTTTTGTATGTCAGGTAAAAATGAAATTATACACTATCACAAATCAAATCCGTCGAATTTACCATGGCAAGGCCACGAGCATTTTGTGCCATGGTAATTATTTCTTCGCGATTAGACAAAATATTAATTAATTTTTCAGAAATATTTTCTAAATCAAAATTCTCTTGTCGCATCATAATTGCAGCATTGGCTGTTACCAAATATTCTGCATTTTTAGCTTGATGATCATCAATTGCATACGGAAATGGAACAAGTAGTGCTCCAAGCCCAACTGCTGTTAATTCAGCAGTAGTCAAAGCTCCAGAGCGACAAATAGCAAAATCAGCCCATTCGTAAACTTCTTGCATATTATCAATATATTCGAAAAGATTTACTTCAAAAGAACTATTTTCATAAGCTAATTTAGTATTTTCAAAATTATTTGCACCGCATTGATGCATAACTGAAATATTTATTTTTTGCGAAATTTTTGCTAATAATTCAGGAATTTTGCTATTCAAAAATGCTGCACCGCGGCTACCGCCTAAAATTAAAATTCTAACAGGATCAGTACGGTTGATTAATCTGGTGCCTGGCTCTGTCACGTTTAGTAAGAAACTACGAATAGGATTACCAGATATTATGCACTTACTACTATATCTATCAAAAACTTTTGGATAAGAAGACAAAATTACATTGGCAAATTTAGCTAAAATTTTATTTGTCGTCCCAGCAACAGAATTTTGCTCATGAATTATTAATTTTTTTCGAAGTAAAAAAGCAGCAAAACCAACAGGTCCTGATACATAACCACCAAAAACCAAAACTGCATCAGCTTTATTTTTATAAATTATTTTAAGAGATTGTTTAATAGCAGATAAAATTCTAAATGGCGCTAAAACTTTAGTTAAGAAATTTTTTCCACGCACGCCAGTTATTTTTATATATTCAAGAGCAAAATTTTCTTGTGGCACTAAATTTGCTTCAATGCCATTAGTTGTACCAACCCATAAAATTTTACATCCTTGCTCTCGTAATTTTTTAGCAACGGTTAATGCTGGAATAACATGTCCACCTGTTCCACCTGCTGCAATAATTATATTTTTATCCATATGAATTTATAATTTTTTGGCTCTAGTTGTTTTTCTATTATATTCAACAAATAGGCGCAATAGTATGCCAACTGCCGCACAATTAACTAATAAACTACTTCCACCATAGCTAATCAACGGTAAAGTTAACCCCTTAGTTGGCAATAGACCCAAATTAACTCCTAAATTTATGATTATTTGAGTAGCAAAATACATGCCAAGTCCAAAACTTAGGTAACTCTGAAAAAATAATTTTCGTTTATAAAACTTATTAGATAAATCAAAAATTTTCCAAAGCCAAACTGAAAAAAGAGCTAAGAAAAATAAAAAACCAACCAAGCCTAATTCTTCAGCAACTACAGTAAAAATAAAGTCAGTATGCGGCTCTGGCAAATAATGTAATTTTTGAATACCATTTCCCAAACCTAAACCAAACCAAGATCCGCGCCCATATGAAATTAAAGCTTGTACTAATTGATAACCACGACCAAATTGATCTTGCCACGGATCCATAAAGCTAAATAATCGCTGCATGCGATATGGCGCCGAAATCGCTAGAAGAACAAATGATCCTGTCACGCCAAATAATAATAAGAAAAATTCTCTTAACCGTAATCCGGCAAAAAACAACATTGACAAAGAAGTTAAAAATATAACAATAGTCGCACCAAAATCTGGCTCGAGTAATAATAAAACTGCAAAAATAATTAAAATAGCCATTGGCTTTACAAATCCAACTAAGCTATTTTTTATTTCCTCGTTACGACGAACTAAGTATCCGGATAAATAAATTAATAAAAATAATTTCGCGATTTCTGATGCTTGGATATTAATTAAAATTAAATTAATCCAGCGTTTACTGCCATTTATTGTTGAACCAAAAATTAATACTAAAATTAATAATTCTATTGCGAAAAATAATAATGAAAATCCTATTCGCTCCCATATTTCACTACTAATAAATAGCATAGTGAAAGTTACAAATGATCCTAAAATTAGAAAAATTAATTGCTTATTAAAAAAATAAAAAGAATTATGATAAATCCGATCGGCAACAGCGATTGAAGAAGATTCGACCATTAATAAGCCAAATAAGGCTAAACA
Organism: uncultured Gammaproteobacteria bacterium; assembly: GCA_964353115.1. GTDB lineage: Bacteria > Pseudomonadota > Gammaproteobacteria > JAGOUU01 > JAGOUU01 > CAYGUI01. Next base: position 39,880 of record CAYGUI010000006.1, on the reverse strand, counting down.
AACGGATAACCATAGAAATTGAGGATCAAATGATAGATAGTTTTTGTTCATTCACAAGTTTTTTAAAAATTTCCCCTCGCTCTTGATAATCTCTAAACATATCAAAACTACTACAAGCTGGCGAAAATAAAACGATTTCTCCTTTTTCTGCTATTTTATCTGCAAGATAAACAGCTTCTTTTAAATCATTAACTAAAATAACGTCGCACGTTGCATCAAGGCTTGCCGCAATTATTTGTGCATCGCGCCCATACAAAATTGCAGTTTTAACTTTATTCTCACAAACTTTGGCAAGCGGAGTAAAATCTGCATTTTTACTAATTCCACCTGCTATTAAAATAATTTTAGCACTAATTCCGGCTATTGCAGCTGCTGTTGATGCCACATTGGTTCCTTTAGAATCATTAAGCCATGTGACGCCATTAACTTTCTTAACTAGCTCAACTCGATGCTCAAGGCCGCAAAACTCATAAAGCCCAGATAATAATTTATCATCAATAGGAACTAAATCTTGAATTAAGCTTAATGCCGCATAAATATTTAATAAATTATGCTCACCGGTTATTTTTAAATTATTAGCATCAATTTTTATTTTATGCTTTTGATTTAAATCAAAAAGCCTAATATTATTATTATCAATAATTTTTGATTTAATATAATTATCTAAATTATTTATAATTTTATAAAAGCTGTAATTATAAATTGCTAATTTAGTATTGTAATAATCTTCTAAATTTTCATACCTATCCATATGATCAGGAGCCAAATTAAGACAAGTCCCTGAAAATAATTTAATATTTTTACAGCTCTCTAACTGAAAACTAGATATTTCTAGTACATAAACGTCGGCATCAGAATTTAATAAATCTAATGCCGGTATGCCAAAGTTTCCGCCTAAGGCCGCTTTAATTCCGTAATTTTTTAGCAAAAATTGCACTAAAGCTCTTACTGTGCTTTTACCATTAGTGCCCGTAATTCCAATAATTGGCTTATTTTTTTTATTTATTTCACGTGCGAATAATTCAATATCACCAATTACCGATTTATTATTTTCAATTGCCTGTTTAACTTTTGGAGATTGCCGAGATATGCCTGGACTTATGATTATTTCATCAAATTCTAATAAATCCGGTAAATTTTTTGTATCAGGAAAAATAGTAAATTTATGACCTGCTTGCTTTAAATATTTTTCAACAGATTTTCCTGTTAGTCCATGTCCTAAAATAGCGTAGTGCATTTATACTATCTTCAACTTGATTTTTTATATGTTCTTATTTCTACTTGAGCGCCTTGGCTTATAGCTGACTCTGCTTGCTTCATTAAATCAATAGCTATGCTATCAGAAAGATATTCTTCCCCGCAGTTTTTACAAATATCCGCAGGAATATTTTTAATAATTATCGTCGCATTATCTCTTTCAAATGTAGATGTAATATAACCTTGGCTAGTTTCACCATTTTTACAAATAAGGCATTTCATTATTTCACTCTCTTTTTAAAAGTTTTATCCCAAAGCATTGGATCAGGCTCATATACAGTTATTATAATTATAGTTTGCTCTTCTTCATTTATTGCTGAAACAACATGTAAAGGACGCCCATTTACAATAGCTAATTGTAAACAACTAGGATATGGTTGATCATCAGGATAATTTATAACTATTTCTCCATTTTTAATAACTTCTATTACATCTTTTTCTGTTATTTTGCGTTCAAACATTCGCTTAACAGCATGCATACGAAATTTAATATTCACTAAAAATATCCTTATTTTTTATAAAACTCCACCATCTCTTCCAAGCTATAAATTTTCTTAATCTTATCAGCATGCCCAGCGGTACCAAATGCCGTAAATCGCGCTTCGCAAATATCTTGCATTGCTTTTAAAGATTCTTTTAAATATTTTCTTGGGTCAAACTCAGCTGGTTTATCAATAAAATATTTACGAATAGCACCAGTTGCTGCCATACGTAAATCAGTATCAATATTAACTTTTCGCACACCATGTTTAATGCCCTTTTGAATTTCTTCAACTGGCACACCATAAGTTTCTCCCATCTTACCGCCATGTTGATTAATAATTTCTAACCAATCTTGTGGCACAGAAGATGAGCCATGCATAACCAAATGAGTATTGGGAATTTTTTTATGAATTTCTTCAATTCTTTTAACTGCTAAAATATCACCACTTGGCGGACGCGTAAATTTATATGCTCCATGGCTAGTACCAATAGCTATAGCTAAAGCATCAACATTAGTTTTTTCAACAAACTCTGCAGCTTCAGTTGGATCAGTTAAAAGCATATCTGCAGTTAATTCTCCTTCAGCCCCAACACCATCTTCTTTACCAGCTTGTAAAGTTTCAAGTGATCCAAGACAACCTAATTCTCCTTCTACTGAAACACCACAAGCATGTGCCATTGCTACAGTCTTGCGCGTTATTTCAACGTTATATTTAAAATCAGCTGGAGTTTTTGCATCTTCGCGTAATGACCCATCCATCATAACTGATGAAAAACCATTTTGAATTGAACGCAAGCAAACTTCTGGTGATGAGCCATGATCTTGATGCATACAAACCGGAATATGCGGAAATTCTTCAATTGCCGCTAAAATTAAATGACGTAAAAAAGCAGAGCCAGCATATTTTTTAGCACCAGCGGAAGCTTGCATAATAACAGGGCTATTAACCTTGTCAGCCGCTTGCATAATCGCACGCACTTGCTCTAAATTATTTACATTAAATGCTGGAACTCCATAACTATTTTCAGCTGCATGATCTAGTAACTGACGCAGAGTGATTAACGACATAATATTTCTCCTACCTGTAAAACTTGCATTGAATTTGTGCTACCTGCAACACCTAGTGGCTCACCAAGAGTAATAATAACCCAATCGTTATTATCAAGATCTCCCCGTTCTTTTAAGATTTTAATTGCAGAGTTATGAAGATTTCCTCGTTCTACATTTTTAAAATCAAATTTAATTGGATAAACTCCACGATATAAATTCATGCGATTAGCAGATTTTTCTTGACTACTATAACCATAAATTGGAATTCCAGATCTAATACGTGACATATAACGTGCGGTCGTACCAGTCTCTGAAAAAGCTATAATCGCTTTAACATTGGCATGGTTTGCCATATACATTGCTGACATCGCAATAGCTTCATCAGTTTTTTCAAAAAAGCATTCTAATCTATGGCGAGATTCTTTCGTTGCACGTGATTTTTCAGCGCCAATACAAATACGCGCCATCGCATCAACAACTTTTACTGGGTTATTACCTGTTGCAGTTTCTGCTGATAACATTACGGCATCAGTACCATCTAGTACAGCATTAGCAACATCAAAAACTTCTGCCCGTGTTGGAATAGAATTTTCAATCATTGATTCCATCATTTGCGTTGCTGTAATAACAACTTTATTTAAGGCACGAGCGCGATGTATAAGTTGTTTTTGTACAGCTGGAAGCTCTGCATCTCCAATTTCAACGCCTAAATCACCACGCGCAACCATTATGGCATCAGAAGCTTCAATAATTTCATCCATATTATCTATAGCTTCTTTGCGCTCAATTTTGGCAATAATAGCCGCATCACTGCCAGCATCTTGCGCTAATTTACGCGCATAATGTATATCTTCAGCACTACGTGGAAAAGATAATGCAATATAATCAGCTTGCATTTTGGCTGCCAATTTTATATCTTCTTTATCCTTGTCAGTAATAGCATCTGCTGTTAATCCACCACCAAAACGATTTATACCTTTATTATTTGATAAAATTCCACCGTCTTGAACGATAGTATATATTTTATTTTTTTCTATCTTTTTTACTTTTAATACAATACGACCGTCATCTAATAACAATAAATCATCATTATTAACATCGTTAATTAGCTCTTTATAGTCAACACCAACTGAATGTTCATCTCCAGCATCAGTAGCTAAATTAATATCTAAAATAAATTCATCACCTTTTTTTAATTCAATTTTTTTGTTTTTAAAACGTGCAATACGAATTTTTGGGCCTTGCAAATCAAAAAGTACCGCAGTATTTTTTTTTAATTTATTTGCAGTCTCACGTGTTAATTCAACACGTCTAATTCGATCTTCAGCATTTCCGTGTGAGCAGTTAATTCTAACTACATCAACACCAGCTAAAATTAAATTTTCAAAAATATTTTTATCATCCGTAGCTGGACCTAAAGTCGCTACAATCTTAGTTCTACGTAACATTATTTCTCTTCTCTAATATTTCAATAGCTGGTAATTCTTTACCTGCTATAAACTCTAAAAATGCTCCACCGCCAGTTGAAATATATGATATTTGATCTTGCAAACCATATTTATCAATTGCGGCTAAGGTGTCACCACCACCGGCTAAAGTATAAGCTTCACTTTGCGCAATAGCTTTACCAATTTCTTTTGTACCATTAGCAAATTGTTCATATTCAAAGACCCCTAATGGGCCATTCCAAATTATTGTTCCAGCATCTGCAAAGTATTTACAAAAGTTTTTTATAGTATCTGGGCCAATATCTAAGATCATATCTTCAGCAACTACATTACTAATGGATTTTATTTCTGCTGTTGCGTTTTCATCCAAATCTTTTGCCACAACTACATCAACTGGCATTGGAATATCACCACCACGAGATTGTAATTCTCTAATTAAGTTACGTGCAAAATTTACTAAATCTTGTTCAATTAATGATTTTCCAATTGATAACCCACTAGCTTCAATAAAAGTATTAGCAAGACCTCCACCTAAAATTATATGATCAGCCTTTTTACTTAAACCATCTAAAATTTCCATCTTAGTTGAAACTTTAGAGCCACCTACAACAGCTACTAATGGTCTTTTTGGATCTTCAATTGCTTTTGAAATCTGCTTTACTTCTTCAATTAATAATGGACCCGCACAAGATGTTTTAGCAAATTCTGCGACGCCATAGGTTGAGGCATGCTTGCGATGTGCTGATGCAAAAGCATCCATAATAAAAATATCTGCAAGACTGGCATATTGTCGTGCTAATTCCTCACTATTTTCACTTTCACCAACTAAAAATCTAACATTTTCTAGTAACGCTACTTCGCCATTATTAATTTTTACACCATTTTCTTGCCAATCAGAAACCAATTTAACTTTTTGACCTAATAAGTTACTAAGTGTTACAGCAACTGGAGCTAAAGAATATTTTTCATCAAACTCCCCTTCTTCTGGTCTTCCCAAATGCGACATTAAAATAACTTCACAGTTATTTTCAATAGCCTTTTTAATAGTGGGCAAAGCAGCTTTAATGCGTACATCACTGGTCACAACACCATCTTTTATTGGCACATTAAAATCTTCACGAATTAGAACTTTTTTATTTTGCAAATTCACATCGTTTATAGTTAGCATAAAATCTCCCGAAAAATAGCGATAAAAATCAATAAACCGACCATATTATTATTTAAAAAAGCTGAAAAAAAGTTACTTCTGCTATTACTTTTCCCAAGTTTATACTGATAACAAAAAAGTATGGCAATACAAAAGATAAAAATATAATAAGTAATACTAAACTTTAATAATATACCCAGCAAGCTTAATAAAAATAAAAACACTGTTTGTAAAATACATATAAAAATTATTGCATTATCTATAGAATCATTTTGCGCAAAAAATACTGCTGGTGACTTAATACCTATTTTTTTGTCATCTTCATAATCTGCCAAGGCATAATAAGTATCGTAAGATATTGTCCAAATTACATTCGCAAAAAATAAAATCCAAGCTGATAGCGGCATAATATTATGCTCAGCAAAAACTATTAAAATAGAAAAACTAAAAGCTACTCCCAAAACAATCTGTGGAAAATTAGTAACGCGCTTGCAAAAGGGATAAAGGCTTGCTATACAAAAAGCCATAACGGATAGTTTTAATGCCCAAAAATTTAATTGCAGAGCTAAAAATAAGGCTGCCGTTGAAAAAGCACCGAAAAATAAAATTGCATTGGGCAATGATATAATTTTTGCTGCTAGCGGCCGCTCTTTAGTTCTTAACACTAAATTATCAATATTTCTGTCAGCAATATCATTAATAATACAACCAGCTGAGCGCATAATAATGACACCTGCCATAAAAATAATGAAATATTTTATATTAAAATTACCATTACCAGCTATGATTAAAGCCCATAAAGTCGGCCATAGCAATAATAAAAATCCTATTGGCTTATCAAAACGAGCTAATTTTAGATAATTTGTAATCATAATTTATCAAACCAGGCAGCAATAACTCATAAATAAGAACCTTACTACTACCCCATTGTAATATAGATCTTCGAGCTGGAAGCTTATTTGTTTTGTTATTTAAAGTACCAATTATTTTTTTGGCTTCAAGGGAGATTATAGCATTTTCTGAAACCATTGAGTAAAGAGCGCGTTTACGCACAATATCAGGCTGTTGAAATAACCAAAGGCCTATTGGGCTGCTACTTAAAATTTCTTTTTTATTCTTAGTATAAGTATTAAAAGGGAATATACTAATTGCATACATAACCTTGGTCTTTCCGAGCGTTAAAAACACTTCTCGCACCCAGAATTTTTTATTGGATGAAAAACTGTTATTTATTAGCTCAACTTTTACAGAATTATGTTGATCTAGGCTTTGCAATATTTTAGTAAAAGACCCTTGGGACTCTAATAACTTATCTGAGATATTTTTTGACCAGCTAATAGACATACTGTATTATCAATTTAGTTTTTACAATTCTAACATGGAGAAAATCAGGCATATGAAAAAATTACTTTTAACTGCTAGCTCTTTAATAATTGCAGCAAATTCTTTTGGTTATAGCAAAGGTAATGTTGGAGCTATGCACAACTCTTGCTGCCAAAACTTAATTCCATTTATTGGCGTACAAGGTGGATGGGTTTATGATAAACACGAATTGTCCGGTGCAAAATTAAACAGCCCATGGGGAATGCGCGCAGAAATGGGTTTTGATTACGCAATTGACAGCAGCTGGAGCTTTTTAACTAGCTTTGGTGGTGGTTATTACAACTATTATGATGTTACGTCTCCTGCTTTAACTTTAAAAAATGTAGCTTTTGATTTAACAATGGGCCCTGTAGTTCATTTAGATAATTGGTATATCGATGTACTAGGTGGCGCAATGGCACAACGTTTTGATGATAAAAATAAACAAAATGCTGCTACTGCAAGCGCTGCAACTGATGTATCACCAATGATCCGTGTAGGACTTGGTTATGAATGGAATGTTTTTCAATTTGGCGTTTCTTATACTCACACTTTTGCTTTACATGGTGATAATGATGGCAGCTTCCATGGCGCAGCAGGATCAGCTCAGTCTGTTGTAGCTCCAGCGATGGATAATGTTTTCGTTGGTGTTAGATATTTGTGGAGAGAGATGTAAAAACCCCCGGCGCTGACGCGCCGACCCCCTTTAATAAGGGGGTAAAAAACCCCTCTGTCGCCTACGGCGACATCTCCCCTTTACAAAATGGGAGATGATAGCCCCCTTAGTAAAGGGGGCAGCCGCACGAAGTGCGGCGGGGGTTTTTTATAGTTGGGGTGAGCTTTTCTAAACCCGTGCCAACCCCCACACTTCAACAACCTCAACTACCCCAGATCTTCTTAAAGTTTTTTCAACTTCTTTAACTGTCGCGCCAGTAGTTATCACATCATCGACTATTGCTATATGCTTATAGTTTATTTTTTTTATTAATCTAAATGAATTTTTTAAATTTTGCTCACGCTCTCGTTTAGTACTTTTATGCTGTGATTTAGTATTTTCAATCTTTATTAAATCATTTTTCAAAACAGGAATATTAAATTTTTTTCCTAAAATATTAGCTATAAATTCTGCATGGTTAAATCCGCGCTGCTTTAATTTTTTTTTATGCATCGGGATAAAAATCAGAGCTTCTGGCTTTTCAGTATTTTTAAATTTTTCAGTTAAAATATCTGCCAAAATATTAGTTAAAGCAACACCGATATTATAATGACGCATAAACTTAAATTTACTGATTAAGTTATCTACAGGAAATTCATAATAAAATGCACACTGAATTGCCCCGCTCGTCCCACTTGCTCGCAATGATCTACGACATTTATCACAAAAGAATTTATCCCAGTCAATATAATATTCACAACAAATACAGCGGTTTATACTGAATTTATTCAAAAACTTAGTAATATATGTTAGCATTCAAATATTTATATTAATTTTAAAACACCAGAGTTTATCATGACTTATCAATCTTCTGATATCAGGGAAATCTTTGATTTACCTTTTAATGATTTATTATTTAAAGCTCACGAGATTCATCGCAAAAATTTTGATCCAAATAAAATTCAGATAAGTACTTTACTAAGCATAAAAACTGGATCTTGCCCAGAAAACTGCTCTTACTGCCCACAAAGTGGACATTTCAAAACCAAAATTGAAAAAGAAAAATTGATGGATCATCAAACAGTAATTGAGCATGCAAAAAAAGCAAAAGAAAATGGTGCCACCCGCTTTTGTATGGGTGGAGCTTGGCGCTCACCACCAGAAAAAGCTATGCCTGAAATTATTGAAATGATAAAAGGCGTAAAAGACTTAGGGCTTGAAACTTGTTTAACTGCTGGAATGTTATCAGATGATCAGGCTGAATCTTTAAAAGAAAATGGCCTTGATTACTATAATCACAATATTGATACCTCCCCTGAATATTACGAAAAAATTATAACCACAAGAAGTTTTGAAGACAGAATAGATACTTTAGAAAAAGTACAAAAACATGGATTAAAAACTTGTTGCGGCGGAATAGTTGGAATGGGTGAAAGTCGTGAAGATAGAATTAGCTTTCTTAAAGTATTAGCTGATATGAACCCGCAACCAACGAGCGTACCTATAAATCACCTAGTAGCTGTTGAAGGCACTCCTATGGAAAAGCAAGATCCGCTTGATCCAGTAGAATTTATCAGAACTATTGCTGTTGCACGAATTATTATGCCTGAATCATATGTCCGCTTATCAGCTGGCAGAAATACAATGTCAGATGAAATGCAGGCTATGTGCTTTTTTGCTGGCGCTAATTCAATATTTTATGGTGAAAAATTATTAACCACAGCTCTTCCTGGCAAAAATAAAGATGAGCAGTTATTTGAAAAATTAGGCCTTTCTTGTGCTTAAAAACCCCTCTGCCTTACTAGCCCATCACGGGAATCCAGAAAACCCCTCTGTCACATCAGCTCGTCATTCCCGCGAAAGCGGGAATCCAGAAAACCCCTCTGTCGGCTACGCCGACATCTCCCCTTTACAAAAGGGGAGAAAAAGAGAGCGAATTGTTTTTAGTAAAAATTTATTAAACTTTGCCAGTAATGATTATTTAGGCCTATCTCATCATAAAGATATAATTAACGCATTAAAATACGGCGCCGAACAATATGGCGTTGGTGGAACAAGCTCAGCCTTAATTTGTGGTTATAAAGAAGCTCATAAAAAAGTAGAGCAAAATATCGCTGAATATTTGGGCTTTGAAAACGCCATGCTATTTTCATCAGGAACTTTGGCCAATTATGGCCTGATAACTACTATTGCTGATCGCAAAACTGAAATTTTTCATGACAAATATAATCATGCATCTTTATTAGATGGGACACTTTTATCACGCGCAAAACTCACAAGATTTAAGCATTTGGATTATACCGATTTAGAGCGATTATTAAAAAAATCTGAGAGTCAAAAGAAAATTATTATCTCTGAATCTATTTTTAGCATGCATGGTGATTTAGCCAATATTAATAAATTATCTGAATTAGCCGAGCAATATAATGCTTTCCTAATTATCGATGATTCTCACGGCTTTGGAATTATAGATTTCGCTAAAAATAAAATTGATGGTTATGTTACCACCTTTGGCAAAGCAGCAGGATGTAACGGTGCTGTTGTTTGTGGCAGTAATGAATTGATAGATAAAATAACTAATTTTGGTCGTCAATATATTTATACCACCGCAATTTCTCCCGCTATTTGTTGTGCCATAGATGCAAGTATTAATCTTATAAAAAATGATAAAAGTTTAGTTGAAAAATTAAATAGGAATATTGAGTATTTTGAAAAACCCCCAGGCGCTAACGCGCCATCCCCCTTTACGAAAGGGGGATATTTTCATATTAAAACTATAAATATTCCAGACGAACATCAATGCATAGAAATTAAAAATAAATTACTCGAAAAAAATATTTTAGTTGGTGCTATTCGTCCACCAACAGTTCCCGTTGGGCAATCTAGATTAAGAATCAATATAACTTCGGGACATAGTTTTGCTGATATTGATTTACTTTGCAAGGCTTTATCACGCGTCATTCCCGCGAAGGCGGGAATCTAAAAAATGAAATTTTTTCCGGGATTTAGTTTTAATAATCTAGAAAATCACTTCTGTCGGCAAGAAAAACCCCTCTGTCGCCTTCAGCGACATCTCCCCTTTACAAAAGGGGAGATCATTGGATGGTCGCTAGGCGGCGTCAAAGCTGTGCATTACGCTTTAAAAAACCCAGATAAAGTAAAAAAAATATTTTTAATATGCTGTAACTATAAATTTGATCAGCAATTATTAGCGCCTTTTGAAAAGAACTTAAAAATTAATACCAAAAAAACTATTGATAATTTTGTATTTGAAATAGCAAAATCATGCGGCACAAATTATAAAGACATTTATAAATTTTTACAGTCTACTAAACCATGTACTGAATATGAAAAATTAAAACCTGATTTGGAATTATTAAAAACCTATAATTTACATAACCTAATACCCCAATTATCCTGTGAGGTAGTAAATATAATATCTGACAATGATTGGCTCTGCCCTTCTGATAATTTTGCTAATATACCCAATACTATAATTATGCCCAATGGTGGCCATGCGCCATTCTTGAGTAATTTAGATAAATTTAATAAAATACTACAATGCAAGCAGTAACTGTAAAAAACAAAATAGCCCAAAAATTCAATAAAGCCGCGCAAACCTATGATAATGCAGCAATTATTCAGCAAGAAGTCGCCAACAGGCTATTCGAGAGGCTTGAATTTATCAAGTTAAACCCTGAAATAATCCTAGATATTGGCGCTGCCACTGGCTACTGCACTGGATTATTACAAAAAAAATATCCAAAAAGCAGAGTAATTGGCATCGATATAGCTGATGAATTACTTAAAGTTGCAACAAAAAAAAGCAGTAAAATCGAATATCAGTGCGCTGATATGGATGAATTGCCGTTTGAAAATAATTCGGTAGATATCATATTTTCAAATATGACTATACAATGGTCGCTTGATTTAGAGCATACTTTAAGAGAGTTTAATCGGGTATTAAAACCAAATGGCTTAGTGTTTTTCTCAACCTTGGGTGTTGATACTTTTAAAGAATTGCGCGAAGTTTCTAATAATGTTAATAATTTTCCTGATATGCACAATATTGGAGATTTATTATTAACCAATAATTTTTATGATCCAGTCGTTGATATGGAGCATATTACATTGACCTATTCTAAATTTGAAAATTTGCTAAAAGATTTGCGGCAAACTGGAACAAATTTAAGTTTAAACCAAAATAAAAATATCCTAACTAAAACAGATTATAAAAAGCTAATTAATAATTACGAAAAATTTAGGCACGAAGATAATCGCTTAGCCTTAACTTACGAAGTAATTTACGGTTTAGCCTGGAAGAAAGATCTAAAAAAATCTTCTAATCCACAAGAATTTAATATAAGCGTTGAAGATATAGTTCGAAAATAAAACTATGAAAACTTATTTTATAACTGGCACTGATACAGGTGTTGGCAAAACTTATATTTCTTGTAAATTATTAAAAAATTTAAATAAGCAAAACTATCAAACCTGTGCTTTTAAACCTATTGAATCAGGCGGTGATGATTTTAAAAAGCTCCAACAAGCTGCGAGTATAAAATTAGAAGATAGAATTATTAATCCATATTATTTTAATAATCCTATTGCGCCTCATATAGCCGCTGAAGAAGAAAATATTAAAATCACTGCTAATAATTTAGCTCAGCATTGTTTAAATTATCCTGAAAAATTAAATATAAAATACGATTATAAAATTATTGAAGGCGCTGGTGGCCTGCTAGTACCAATTAATTATCAAGAAACTTATTTAGATTTTTTAAAAATTATTGCCCAACATACTAATTTAGAAGTAATTTTAGTAGTTAATATAAAATTAGGATGTATTAATCATACTTTATTAACAGCCGAAATATTAAAAATTAATAACTTAAAATTGGCTGGCTGGGTTGCAAATTGCATTGAGCCATATGAGTATAGCGAGCAGAATATAGAGACTATTAGTAAATTTTTATCCCAAAGCCCTTTCTCGCTCTTCGGCATATTCTAAAACACTAGTACGCACATTACCGCTTTCTAAAACTTTGTTATAAGCATCACGCGCGTCAGCTAATTTTTCAATTTCTTCAGAGCTTACAGCATATCCCATCCAAAAATCGCCATTTTTAGGATAAGTCTCGGTTAAAAACTTATAAATTTTATTAGCCTTAAGATAATTTTCTTGTTGTAAATACGCATTGGCAAGCAAGCTTAAAACCCCAATATCCTCGATTCCAGATGCAGCCAAAACTTCCAAATCTAAAACTGCATCAGAAATTTTACCTTGATCTAATAAAATCTGCGCACGAATTTTATTTAACTCCGGATCAGACACGCCTTTAGTAAACAAATATTTTATTTTTTTCAAAGCAACATCCGGTTTATTATCGGCTAATAAGGATCTTATTAATAATACATAGGATTTTTGAGAAAACGGATCTTTTTGGATAATTTTGTCTAATATTTTAGCTGCAGCGGCATATTCGCGAATATTGTAGCTGTTTTCAGCTGAATTAAATAAAGTAGTATCTTTAGTATTTTCTATTTTAGCTACCTTATTTAATTTTACTTCCTGCTTTATTGGTTTATCACGATTAGCAATAAAAATAACACCTGAAATAATTATGAAAAATCCCAGCGCAGAAATAACTTTACTGGGATTAAATACTTTTTCTTTATTCATTAACTTTTTCTTTTTACAAACATATTTTTAAGAGCTAAAGACTCCCCTTCTATACCAAATAAACTTGGATTTTCTCCAATATGAAAACCACGATAGTTTTGATTAAATTCTTTATCAAATTCCTTAATATTTTTATTCCAAACACCAGTTTCAATTACTGTAGGTTTTAATAATACTACAAGCTCCGTATTAGTGTATTGCTGATCAGTGTTTCTAAATGGCACTCCCAAAAATGGAATGCGTCCTAAGAATGGTGCACGGTTTATTGTTTCTTGAGTTCTTGATGACATCAATCCTCCAATAACGATTACTTGTTGATTCTCTGCTGAAACCACGTTATCAGTTTCACGAATAGTACTCTTCGCTAAAGGAATTGAGTTTGGTTGATTATTTACTGTTACATTTTTGGTAACTTCTTCAATATTACTAACAGAAGGTTTTAAATATAAAATAACGCTTTTATCATCATTAATTTGTGGAATAACGTCTAAACTAATTCCTTGGAAGAACGGTGTAAATTTAACACCTTGGCTTGTACCACCTCCAAGACCACCAGTATCAGAAGTAACACCAGTTACGAAAAATTCATTACTACCGACCTTAATAATAGCTTTCTGATTATTAAGCGATGATATACGTGGGCTTGATAACACACTCACATTACCTTGAGTACTTAAAGCATTTAATATTGCATCAAAATCTCTATTAGCAAATTTAATTAAATTACCAAAAGTTGATGAGCCAAAAGTATTATTACTAGGTAAACTTACATTTTTCAAAATAGAGCCATTAAAGCTACCACCAATTTTCTCCCACTGAATACCCAAATTATATTCATCAGACAAAGTAATTTCTAAAATTTTGGCTTCGATAATTACTTGTTTTTGTAGTTGATGCTCAATATCTCTTAAATAATCTTTTACTTTTCTAATTTCTTTTGGATAACCAGTTATTAATACAGCTCCTGACATTTTATTTACGACTATCTTAGAAATAGTATCTGGACTTTCAGGGAAAGCCATTTGCAAATCAATCTGTAACTCATCCCAAAATTTTGCGTCATAAGTAGTATTTATTTTACTGCCTGATGAAACATCTCCTCCGCCAGCAGATGGGGTAAATCCACCACTACTCGCGCCATCTGATGATGAGCTTATAATTTCACCATTAGAAGATACAGTACTTCCAGCACCGCCGCGATTAGCATGCAAATAATTTATATGAATTACTTCTGTCGTAACTTTATTATTTGGTAAAATTTCGTAGGTATTATCATATTGATTATATCGATAGCCATAACCGTATGATCTTTCAACACGACGCAAGACACTATGTAAATTAGTATTTTGCATAATTAAAGTAATATTTCCTTCAACTGCAGGATCAATTATTAGGTTTGTATTAGAGTCCCGAGCTAAGCTCATAAAAAAGCTCTTAGCAGGAACCTCATTAGCTGAGATATTAAAAGTTTTTTCTCCACCCTTTGACAACATACCTGATTTTAAATTAGCACGCGGCATGATATCAGAATATATGTGATGTTTTTTATTGCGATTAGCCCAGTTAATCTCATTATTACTTTTCACACTAGTCTTTAATTCTTGAGAAATTTTATTATAAGTAGTGTAATCATGTCCTTTTAGTCCAGCGCACGATGTAACTAATAATCCTAATGCTATAATCCCTATACTTTTATTTTTCATAACCTTTTCCATTGTTATAATTAATTTTTTCGACTACCGTGTCATTTATTAGCGATATAGTACTTTCATACCCTGATGCAGGATCTATTAAAATAACCTCAGCACCATTTCTAAGGGAGTGTATTTTTTTGACTTTATAGTTATTTACGATGTCTCCTTCACCTACTAATTCACCATTTATTATGGCTGAATTTTTACCATCAACCTCAGTAATTGCCTGCAATTTTAATGTCACTGTTGTTGATAGTGATGTTGACATTGACTCCTCTTCGGAAAAAGAAATCGAAGGTATTAGTATTATTATTGCTATCCATAGCAATTTGATAAATTCCATAAAAATAGTATAGATACCAATTATTACAAATACAAGTTACGATTTTGTACTATATTTTTATAGTATTCACTAAAAAGTTACATATATATGAAAAAAATTATCTTTTTAATTACAATTTCCCAATTAGCATTTAGTTCATTAACTACATTTGCAGAAAGTAAGCAATATAAAAATATTCATCCAATTTGCCCACCAAAAAGATCAAGACCAGGCTGGGGCGAAGGTCCAGCTTATAAACTGAACAAAAATCTAGCATCTTTTGGCTGTGTTGCAACTGTATGTTTAGATGGCGGGGGATATAATGAGGAATTCGATCGACTAAAAAATTGTGGTGAGCCTGCCTGCTTAAAAGAAGACAATATTCATAAGAATACATACAATTTATACAGCATAAAATTCGATAATAAAGGCCGTGATTACTGCAATAATGATAATACTAATTTATGGAAAATAGCTGATAAAGAGAAAGCACTTGGTACATGGCACGGCGATTTATCTAATCTTTATACAAAGATTGCTATACGAAATATCATAAATATCTATAACTACGATTTTAATTCAGCAACAACACAGCGTAGTAATATTTGTACCAGCTTTATGGTTAATTACAGAGATAAATATGTAGACAATATTATTTATTTGGCTAAAACTAAAGTAGAGAAAACTCGCTATTGTGCTGCCACTACCTGCCTAGCACAAATTATAAAGTGGTGTGAGACCAATAGTGAACAAGATAAAAATTGCATAATTGCTCAGTGTGGTAAGCCTGGTGCTGCTGAACAAGCAATAAAGCAAGTTAATGAAAATATGCAAAATATTTTAGTACCAAAAACTCCAACTACAGAGCCAGCTCCAATTCCAACTCCAGACCCAGATCCAACTCCTGAGCCTGAATTTCAACAACCCCCTCCTCCAGCTGCTCCTGCTCCTGCTCCGACGCCTCCTCCACCTTTTGATCCTACCGAATACTAATCAACCTTTCTTGCCAGGAATTTATACAACATTCCTGGCAGCTCTAAGATCTCACGGCTAGTTTCAGGAAATTCGTTATAAACTCTTTTAGCAGCAGCCTTAAGCCCTAACTGCCCTTTTATCCACTTTTCTAAAAATGGTAAAGCTGTTTCCCATAGATCTAAATCTGGATAAAGTTGGCGACCTAAGCCTTCGACACTTACCAAAGTCTTTTGCAGTAAAAATAATTGTGGTTGAATTTCCATACCATGCTTGCGACAAACTTTTAGTAATTTCATTAATAATTTACCAAACGATATTTGGCTAAGCGGCATCGCAAAAATAGGCTCAGCAATAGTTCGTATTGCCCCTTCAAAAACATCAATACGAGTATTTTTATTCACCCAACCCGATTCAATATGTAACTTCGCTATTTTACGATAATCTCGATTAAAAAATGCCAATAAATTTAGCGCTAAATAACGTTGATCATTTGGTGCCAAGCTCCCAAATATTCCAAAATCAAGCGCGATATAATGTGGATTAGCAGGATCAGAAATATCTACATAAACGTTTCCCGGATGCATATCAGCATGAAAAAAACAGTCTCGAAATACCTGAGTAAAAAATATTTCAACGCCAAGCTTGGATAATTTTTCTAAATTAACACCGCGTGCACGCATAGTATTAACATCTGATACTTGAATACCATAGATTTTTTCCATCACTAAAATATGTTCACAAGAATATTCAAAATATACTTTAGGAACATACAGCATTTTTTTATCAGGAAAATTACGCTTTAATAACGATGCATTAGCGCCATCTTGTAATAAATCAAGCTCATCGAAAATTATACGCTCATATTCAGAAGCTATTTCACGCAGCTTAAGTTGCCGCGTTTTTCTAAAAAATAATTCTAATAAAAAACTAAATGTTTTAATTAGCTTAATATTTTTTTTAATTTTTTTATGAATATTCGGTCGTAAAATTTTAATTACGACTTCTTTATTATTTGATCTTAATTTTGCAGCATGGACTTGTGATATAGATGCCGATGCTAATGGTTTATTATCGATTTCACTAAAAATATCTTCTAATTTATCTTTATAATAATTCTTTAGTATTTTATCAGCGATTTCAAAATCAAATGGCGCAACAGAGTCTTGTAATTTAGCCAATTCATCAGCAATATCTTCTGATAATAAATCACGGCGTGTTGATAGTAACTGGCCAAATTTAATATAAATTGGCCCCATTTTTTCGATTATTGTTCTTATTTTTTCTGCGCGATTAGTTTTATTACCTGCGCTTAATGAAAAAATTTTACTTAATTTAACTACGGTTAGCATAAAGTCTATCTACTGCAAATCTTAATTCATCTACTTCTTTTACAAATTCATCGACTTCTTCCCGTGTCACAATAATTTGTAATTCATCTTCTAAAAATTCTTTTAAATCCTGTTTAAAAGATTCTATAATTTTATTTTTCTTGGTATTCATTCCAGAAAAAAAACCTACTGTATTAACGGCAAAAAAATCACCGAAAATATTAGCAAGCTTAGTTTCAACGTCAAAATCAAAAGATTCTAAAATTTCTCGAAGCTGCATTGCGACCATCATATCACCAGAAATTTTTATATCCTTATTTTTTATGCATTTTTCAAAACCATGAATTTTAGCCTTAATTATCGCTGATGGCGTTAAAGTAATTTCTAAGTTTGGCTCTGCTTGCTCTGACCAATAAATTTTATTATTTATGATTTTTAAGTAAATATTAAAATTTAGCGGGTTTAGTGTGATCTTTATTATATTATTTTTCATAGTTATATTTTAAGTAAAAAAACCCCCGCGCCTTCGGCGCTGCCCCCTTTACAAAAGGGGGCGTTCTAAATACCCCCTTTTGTAAAGGGGGTCGGCGCGTCAGCGCCGGGGGGTTTTCCCCTACAAAGCAGCGCGTCAGCGCCGGGGGGTTTTTAAACCCTATACCCAATATGCACTGCAACAACCCCACCGCATAAATTATGATAACTACAGTTTTCAAAACCTGCATCAATCATCATCTTTTTTAGCCCTTCTTGATCAGGGTGCATGCGAATTGATTCAACCAAATATTTATAATGCTCAGGCTTACCAGTTAAAAATTCGCCCATTTTTGGAATAAGGTTAAAAGAATAAAAGTCATAAAATGGCTTTAATAATGCATTAGGCTTAGAAAATTCCAAAATTAAAACTTTTCCGCCTGGTTTTAATACACGATTTATAGATTTTAAAGCATTATCTTTATTTGTAACATTGCGCAGACCAAAACCCATAGTTACTAAATCATAATAATTATCAGCAAATGGCAAACTTTCAGCATTGGCTTGAATATAATTAGCTTTATTATCTAAATTAGAGTCAATAAGCGCATCGCGCCCACCTCGCAACATTGATAAGTTAATATCAGATAAAGTAATACTTCCTGTTTTACCGACTTTCTGTGCTAATAATTTTGCGATATCACCAGTGCCGCTGGCTAAATCTAAGACTTTATCACCTTCTTTTACAGATGATAAAAAAACCGCAATGCGCTTCCAAATTCGATGCAAGCCAAAAGACATTGCATCATTCATTATATCGTACTTGGAAGCGACATCAGTAAAGACTTCTTCAACACGAGATTCTTTTTCTTCTTCGCGTACTTTTTCAAAACCAAAGTGTGTGTATTTCTCTGTCATTTAGAGAATATACTGCGTTAAGTCTTCATTTTCAACCAGATCTTCTAGTTGTTTTTTCACATATGCAGAATCAATTACCACCTTGTCTTCAGACAAATCAGTGGCAGCAAAAGATAATTCTTCAAATAATCTTTCCATTACTGTGTGTAAACGTCTGGCTCCAATATTTTCCATTTGCTCATTAACACGCCATGCAATATCAGCAATATGATCAATACCATCAGTAGTAAATTCTATATTTACATCTTCTGTTTTTAATAAAGCGACATATTGCTTAGTCAAGGATGCATCGGGCTCAGTCAATATTTTCTTAAAATCATCAGCTACTAATGAAGTTAATTCAACACGAATGGGCAGACGACCTTGTAATTCTGGAATAAGATCAGATGGTTTTGCTAATTGAAAAGCACCAGAAGCAATAAATAAAATATGATCTGTTTTTATTGTGCCATATTTAGTAGAAACAGTAGTCCCCTCAATTAATGGCAGTAAATCACGCTGCACACCTTCACGTGAAACATCAGCGCCTGAGCTATTTTTAGAGCGTGCAGTAATTTTATCTATTTCATCAATAAAAACGATGCCATTTTGCTCAACATTATTTATCGCCTTTGATTTAATATCTTCTTCGTTAATTAATTTAGCGGCTTCTTCGTCTTTTAATAATTTACGCGCTTTTGCAACTGTCATTTTACGTTTATTTTTCTTATCCGGTCCCATGCTTTGAAACATGCTTTGTAATTGACTAGTCATCTCTTCCATTCCAGGAGGAGCCATAATTTCAACACCAACACGATTTGCTATTTCTATTTCAATTTCTTTCTCTTCTAGCTTTCCATCACGCAAATCTTTACGAAAAGCTTCACGGGCTGGCGATTCTTTTTCATCATAATCTTTTGGCTCACCCGAAAAACTACTACGAGCTATCGGCAATAAAGCATCTAAAATTCTATTTTCTGCGGCTTCTTCAGCACGAAAAGCAACTTTTTCTTTTTCTTGCTCGCGCACCATTTTAACGGCATAGTCTGCTAAGTCGCGAATGATGTGCTCTACATCACGACCAACGTAACCAACTTCAGTATATTTTGTTGCTTCAACTTTAATAAATGGTGCATTAGCAAGTTTTGCCAATCGTCGCGCAATTTCAGTTTTACCAACACCAGTTGGACCAATCATTAAAATATTTTTTGGTGTTATTTCATGACGCAAGCTTTCTTCTACTTGCGAGCGACGCCAGCGATTACGCAGAGCAATTGCCACGGCACGTTTTGCATTTAATTGGCCAATAATATGCTTATCTAACTCTTGTACGATTTCACGGGGTGTCATCGACATAAACTACCTCTTCGATTTTATAATTCTTCAATAATAATGTTGTGATTGGTAAATACGCAGATATCCGCCGCAATATTTAAACTTTTTTCAACGATTTCTTTTGGGGATAATTTTGTATTATCTTTTAATGCACGCGCTGAGGACAGAGCGAATGATCCGCCTGATCCAATCGATGCAATGCCGTACTCTGGCTCAAGAACATCACCGTTACCACTAATAATTAAAGTCGTTTCTTTATCAGCAACGATAATCATAGCTTCTAAACGACGCAACATTTTATCAGTACGCCAGTCTTTTGCAAGTTCAACGGCTGCTCGTGTTAACTGCCCTTGATGTTTTTCAAGTTTTTCTTCAAAACGCTCAAATAAAGCAAAAGCATCTGCTGTGCTGCCCGCAAAACCTGCAAGTATTTTGTCTTTATATAAACGACGAATCTTACGAATATTGCTTTTAACAACAGTATTTCCCATTGATGCTTGGCCATCACCACCAATCGCGACTTTATTGCCATCGCGCACTGCTAAGATCGTAGTACCGTGATATTGTTGATATTGATCCAAAATCGGCTCCTAAATATATTGTTTATTAGAAGCCGATAGATGGTGGTTAAAAAAGTTTTTTCAATGATTAAATTATGTTTACAACCCATCTAAATCAGAATTTTTAGCTAGCTTGATGTGTTTAATGACTAAAGGAATTGCGAATAAAAAAGAAACTAATCCTAAGCCAATAAGAAATTTAATAATAAAGTTTTCAGATCCGCCTTTAACTGCTTCACGGCCTAAACTGCCAATATAGCTATAACAAAAGGCTGCTGGGATTTCAGCAAAAAAAGTAGTAATAGCAAAAGATGGTAAACTAATATTTGTTATTCCCAATAAATAACTCGATAATCCAAATGGAATAACTAAAACTAAACGCGTCAAAGCTACGAATTTCCAGCCATCATGTTGGACACCGTTTAAAAAAATATTAACTTTTCTAGAAAAATTATTTTTAATCCAATCACAGAATAAAAATCTACCGATTATAAAACACAAAATTGAACCAATAACTGAAGTAATTAATACTAGAATTGCTCCTTTTATTACTCCAAATAAAAATCCAGCGCTTAAGAAAAATATTGTAGAAGTTGGGAATCCTGTTAATAAGGTCAAAATATATATAACTGAAAATAAAAATGGCGCTAAAAATTTATGGGTTCCTATCAAATATTCAATATGCTCAACCGATAGCTGATTAGCGTTCATGTAAAATACTGCAAAAATAAGTGCTAGTACTAAAATTATTGTCGATTTCATTGGCTAATTATAGCGCAGTTTTTGTGCTAGACTTTAGGTATCATGAGAATTTTAGTCACTGGCGCTACTGGATTTTTAGGCCATAACATAGTTAAAAAATTATTAAATCAAGGTCATACTGTTTTCGGTGTGACGCATAGTAATAAAGAAACTATCGTCAAAGATTTATTTTATATTACTAAAGATTTTAATACTGCAACGTCTATCGATTCATGGATGCTCGACCTTGAAGACATTGATGTTGTTATTAATACTGTTGGTATTTTAGCTGAATCGCGAAATAATAAATTTATCAATGTTCATACTAAAACACCTATCGCACTCTTTGAAGCTGCCAAAGCTTGTCATGTAAAAAAAATTATTCATATCTCGGCCCTCGGTGCTGATAAGAATACCAAAACTAATTATCAGCGCACAAAACTTGCAACTGAAGAATATGTGCAAAATATAACTGATGTTGATTGGGTTATTTTGCGACCATCTTGGATGTTTGGCTTTGATGGCGAAGGCACACAGTTTTTTGCCGCCCTCGCTAATTTCCCAGTGCTCGGACTTCCATATCAAGGCTCTGTATTAATGCAACCAGTTTATGTTAAAGACGTCGCGGAAGTTATAACTCAAATTGCGACGACACATAATACAGAATCAAATAAAATTTATGAAATAGGCGGACCTGAAGATAACTCATTTCGTGAGATTATGCTTAAGCTTAGAAGCTATAGCGGCATAAAAAATCAACTAAGTATTACACCCCCGTTTAGTTTATTAAAATTTGCGACCAAAACTATTAGCAAAATTAGTCCTAACTCGTTTTTAGGAACCTCTTTGCCACAACTAGCGCATGACAATATTACTGAAGATTCAACTATTTGGCAGCAGACACAAATTAAGCCACAAAGTTTAAGTGATGTTTTAGCTCTCAATCCTATTACTCAAAACTTTAAAACACGCGTTAAGTTATTATTTTTACAACCTATTTTAAGACTTGCTCTTGCTCTTTTTTGGTTAATAGCTGGGGCTGGCGGCTTAATAGATCAGGCTCTATATAATCATTCTGCGGAATTAATAACTGACTTTAATTTATTTAGTGATTTTCCACACTTTTATAATACCTTGGTGTTATACACAGAAATATTTATAGCTATCTCATTGATTTTTAAGTTCAAACTTAAATTAGTACGCTATTTACAAGTTATCTTATTGATCTTACTTAGTCTATTTCCGCCGTATTTTACTCATATTTTTATCAATATAATATTAATCCTCGCGGCACTAATAGCAACGGTATAAACAACTATTTATCATTTTTAATCTTTAGTTAATTTTCGCTTAATCTACCATTAAGCTATCACTGATATGATTTGATCATACAAACAAAGAGAAAAATCATGACTAAGGTAGATGGTTTAACACAAAGATTAAAAAATAAAGCTGGAATTAAAGCTACTGTTATGCGCACTGATACTGGTTATGTATTGATGTTTAATAATGAAAATAGCTTAATAGATGCTGCAGATAAATTTGGTTGTTATATCAACCTTGACTTAGTGCATCACCAAGCTCACGTTGCACGCCAAGATATGCTGCACTTGATTGCCTAATTCCTCATGCTAAAATACCTAGGTTATTATCTTTAACTTATTAACTTAGGTATTTTATGTTTTCACCACAAAACGCTTTTATATTTTTAATTGATTATTTATTTGGTTTTTATATTTTAGCGGTTTGGTTACGACTATTTTTACAATACCGTCGTGCTAATTTTTATAATCCAATTTGTCAGCTTATAATTAAAGCTACTGATCCCTTTTTAATTCCCCTTAGAAGAGTTATTCCGGGCTTTAAAGGGATTGATTTAGCTTCTGTCGTTTTATTATTTTTAGTTGCTGTTATTGAATTAATTTTAATATTACTTATTCGTGGTTTTAGTCTAGATAGCGATTTAATTGGAATAGTTTTAATCGGAGCAATAATAAATATAGCTCGCGCTATAATTAACTCTTTTTTCTGGGGAATTATCTTACGCGCCTTACTAAGTTATTTACCGCAAGGACAGTTTTCACCACTATCTGAAATTACTTATCATCTATCAGAGCCATTATTAAAGCCAATAAGAAAAATAGTACCAGCTACATCTGGATTTGATTTATCACCAGTTTTCGCGCTACTTGGCCTTGGATTTATTAAAATTTTATTTGGTTTATAATGACGAATTTCAAACCATTCCTTTCTAATCAATTAAGCCTTTACTTCGTAAATTATCCAATGCTCGATCAAAAGATTGCATGCCTTCTGAGCCACCTGTTTGCATTACATTTTCTAGCTGAATTGCCTTATCTTCACGGATAAGGTTTCGCACTGCATGGTTAGCAAGTAAAATTTCAAAAGCACCAACACGCCCTTCATCTCCTTTTTTCTTTAATAAGCGCTGACAAATAACTGCTTGTAATGATTCTGCTAAAACTGAACGCACAATATTTTTTTCACTACCATCAAAAGCATCAATAATACGACTAATAGTAGAAGATGCCGTAGAAGTATGTAAAGTTGAAAATACCACATGCCCAGTATCTGCTGCTGTTAGTGCCAAGCGAATAGTTTCCAAGTCACGCATCTCACCAACTAAAATAACATCAGGATCTTCACGTAAGGCCGAACGCAGTGCATTAGAAAAGCTTTTAGTATTAGAATTTAGCTCTCGCTGATTAACTAAACATTGCTCTTTTTTATAGATATATTCAATAGGATCTTCAATTGTAATAATATGCTTTTTAGTATTTTTATTTATATCATTAAGCATAGATGCTAATGAAGTTGTTTTTCCTGAACCTGTAGGCCCAGTTACCAAAATTAATCCCTTCTCAAGCTGTGATATTTTTTTAAAAACTTCTGGGGCCATAATATCTTCAAAAGTTGGAATTTCACTAGATATATAACGAAAGGCACCAGCAATACCACGACTCTGTGAATAAACGTTAACACGGAATCGCTCACCACTTTCAAGATTATATGCATAATCAACTTCGAGGTTTTTCTTATATTCTTCTGCTACACGCTCTTTTAAGGTTTCAGATATTAAATCAAAGGCTTCCTTGCTAGTTAAAACTTTATCATCTAATGAAATTAGATCACCATCAACACGAACTAATATGGGATATCCAGCTGAAATATGAATATCAGACGCCCTTAATTCTACCGCTTTTTTTAGTAAATCTACTATCATAATATTCACACTGTTTTTAATATATTTAAATCATAGAACAGCAGGTTTAAATAATCCAAAATTGTACTCATAATTTGCTTTTATGCAATAAATTAACTATTTATTAAATATGTATAAATTTATTTCTGCCTCGAAAACTAAATCTGATTTACCTGCAGTCACTATTATTTTTGATGATGACTCTATTAGCTTAGTACAATTGGGTCAAAAAATTGAAGATAAACAGCCGATTGTTCTTTGTGAACAAATAAAAACTACACCTTCAAATCGAGAGCATGATTTAGCCAAGTTAGTAAAAAAATATTCTCTTGAACTAACTGATGCTGTATTAGTTTTGTTACCAAAACAGTATGAAATATTTATTCTTGATGCTAGCGACGTCAATCCTTCTGGAGCTGATAACTTTGTTGTAAAACAAATAGAAGATTTATCAACCTACCCTATTGAAGATGCTATTTATGATTATATTTATTTAGAGGTTAGTAATAATGAGAAAAAATTAAAGAAAATTTTAGTGACCATTGCCCATAAAGAAGAAATATTGCAATATGCACACAATATTAATAATTCTTTATTAAATTTATCTAAAATATCTATTACTGACATCTCATTGAGAAATATAGCAAACTATGTAGCTAAGGAAGAAAAAGGAACTTCTTTAATTATTTTCTTCTATCATAATGTTCACAAAATGTTAATTTGCAAAGATGGAGCTATATTATTAGTCCGTAACATGGCTAACATGAAGACAAATAAACAAGAAAGTAATCTATTTGCTGAAACAGAAGAAGAGAAAATACAAAAAGAGCAAGAAAGCGTAGCCAGCTCTGCAATAGAAAGCATTGAAAACTTAGATCAAACTCCTGATGATCATGATATTCCAATTGAATTTATTATTGATAATCTAAAAAATAGTTTTAGTTATTGCTCAAGTATTTTAAAAATCTCAGAGCCAAAATCAATAATTTTAATGGCTTCCTCTATTTACAAAACAAGCTTTACTCAAAACATACAAAAATACTTAGAAAAAGAAGTTAAAAATATTGATATTACAGAAATAGTTAATACTACTTTCGAAATTCCACCGCATATAGTTGAATATGCATTGATTGGAATTGGGGGCCTTATAGAAAATGAATAATAATGATATTAATTTACTAAAACGCCTACCATCCTTCAAAAAAGGTGGCATATCAGGGCTAATGATAGTTAATGCCATAATGGGTTTTGGAATAATCTTATTCTTGCTATTTTTGCTATCCGTTTTAAATTTATATTACAACAAATATAAACTTTCATATGCTATTAATCATAAAAAAATTTACGCTAGCGAACTGAGTAACGTTATTACTCAACATCCTCTTATTATTAAAGATCAGGCTCTTGAAAATGAAATAAAAAACTTACAAACAATGATCAAAGTTAAGGATAGGGAATTAACGAATTTATCATTGTCACATTCAAAAGAAGGTTTTTTAAAATATTTAGTTGCGTTATCACAAACTGTACCGCAAGGATTATGGATTACTAAAATAGATATAGATTTAATTCAAAAAACTTTTGTTATAGAAGGTAAAAGCTTAAATGCCAAGCTAATACCTTTATTTATTGAAGAATTAAATAAAAATAAAGCTCTAGATAAGATTAATTTTAAGATAAAAGACATGAAGCATGATGATAAAGAAAATATACTTAAATTTTCCATAGAAAATTATGCAACTACATAAATTATGAATAAATTTATTTATCGCATCGCCAAAAAATTTGATATGTATTCCAGTCGAGAACAACTGTTGTTAGCAGCAGTTACCGCGATAGGTTTTTATTTTACTTGGGAAACTTTTTTATATTTACCTATAAAAAAACAAAATGACATTATTACACAGCAATATAAAATAGAAAATGATGAGTCAAATAAAATTAAAGCAAAAGTTCAGACTATTAATAAACTTGCGGCATCAGCTTCAACACAAAAATTAATTGAATATCATAATGAATTAAAAAATAAACTAGGAAAATTAAACGCTGATATTAGTCAATTCAAAGAAAAATATATACCAGCAAATAAAGTAAATGATCTTATTAATTTACTTTTAACTAATACTCCAAATGTCAGCATTAAGTCACTAAATCCGGTTGAAGGAAGTAACTTACCTTCGGAAAAAGTGGAAAGAGAAGTGGAAATATCTAATAACGATCAAGAGAATAAAATTATAGATCAAGAATATAATTTTGATCGTAACTATGAATTAATATTTCACGGGAATTTTAGGGGCTTTACTAATTACTTAAATACTATTTTAGAAATACCATGGGATATTTATTGGGTAAGTTTAAATTATGAAGTTAATAACTACCCTAATGCCGATATAAAAGTAAAGTTTAAAATATTAGTTGATCACTCTCAAGGGATAGAGTAACAGATGAGATTATTTATATTTACAACAACATTACTAGCTGTTAATTATTTTTCTTACACGGCTTTTGCACAAGAAAAATTAAAAATTACTCGTGATCCAACAGAGCCACAAACTTCATATACCCTTGACACTTCAACGAAACAATTTTCTTTACAAGGCATTATTAATTTAGAAAACAAAAAAATTGCTATTTTAAATGACCAAATTTTAGAGGAAAACGGCAAGCTCAATAATTTTACTGTATTAAAAATTAATCCTGATAATGTAGTACTTTTAAATAATTTAGATGGAAGTGAGATTACCTTGCATTTAATAGAGGCGGATATAAAAAATGAAAATGATGAAAACAACGAAGATAAAAAATAAAAAAGTATTACTTGGACTCATTATACTCGGAATAACTTCTTGCACTAATAATGATCCAAATCGATCTAGCTCTTCAACATATAACAAAATACAACAAACTTTTGATGATAGTTTAGATGGTAATAAAAAAGTAAAGGCTGCGAAATTAAATAATCGTAAGAATATATACAATAAATTAATGCCAAGAGTAAGCGCTACCTCTAGTAATCAAGGTAACTCTAGTCAAGAAAAACGTTTTAGCGTTTCTGCCAAAAATATTGCCGCAAAGCAGTTTTTTTTAGCACTTACTAAAGACTCTAAACAAAATATTATAATAAGCCCGAGAATAAGTGGAGATATTTCACTTAATATGAAGAATGTTACTTTGGAAGAAGTTTTAGAAAGTATTGAGTCTGTTTACGGGTATGTTTATCGCCAAACCAACAATGGGTATGAAATATTTCCTAATGATACTTTAGAAACTGAAATTTTACATGTTAATTATTTAAACGCTAAGAGATCTGGTAGCTCTAATACAGAAATTACCTCTGGTGAAATTATTAATAGCTCATCAGGCGGGACTGGGACAACAGGAACTAGCTCTACTAGCAGCTCAGGCGGCAGCTCCTCTGGTAGTTCAGTTAAAACTAATTATGATATAGATTTTTGGAAAACTTTAGAAACTAGCCTAAAAGAAATGGTTGGAGCTGAAAAAGGACGAAGCATTTTAGTTGATCCATTATCTGGTACTGTTTTAGTTAAAGCTTATCCAAAGGAAATTAAAGAAATTCGTGAATATTTAGATATCATTCAGCACAGAATGTATAAGCAAGTCATTATTGAAGCTAAAATTCTTGAAGTACAGCTTAATGATCAATATGAAATGGGTATTCAATGGGAAAAAATCGGTAGTGCTTTTGATGGAACTATATTAAAAAATACAACCATTCCAACATTTTCATCTACAGACGGTACCACAACAACTACTACTGAAGGTTTTGGAACTGATATATTCGGAAGCTTAATTAAATTTAAAGATAAAAATTTCTCTGGCATATTAAATGCTTTGAGCACACAAGGTGATGTCACGGTATTATCTAGTCCTCGTGTATCAACTATGAATAACCAAAAAGCGGTAATAAAAGTTGGCTCTAATGAATTTTTTGTAACTAATGTATCAACTACTCAGGTTGCAAGCTCCACAGCAGGAACCTCGACTCAGGATATAGAATTAACTCCATTTTTTGAAGGAATAAGTCTTGATGTAATTCCACAAATAAATGAAAAAAATGTTATTACCCTGCACTTAAGACCTTCTATTAGTAATATTGAGGAAGTTACGAAAAATATTACTGTAAACAGCCAAAATAACTCTCTTCCTTTAGCAAAAAGTACTATTAGAGAATCTGATAATATTGTTTCAGCCTACAACCAACAAGTTATAGTGATTGGTGGATTGATGCAAAGTAGAATCGAAGAAGAAATACAACGTACTCCTTTTATCGGAAAAATTCCATTCTTAGGAGTTCCGTTTAGATATACCAAGCAAAATCGTGTAAATACAGAGCTAGTTATTTTATTGCGTCCAACGATTGTTGAGGCTGATACTTGGAATAACTCTATTACCCAATATAAAAATGAATTTGACGATAATTACCGTGGTTACCATGTTGGTGAAAGTCCAGAAGTATTTGGTGTAGAAGGTGAAACTAGTATGTTTAAGAAAAATAATAATCGACATAATATGAGAAATGAAAATAATGGACGACATAGTAGACATGCTAGACTCGATAAATTTTATAAATAAAAAAATATAGGGAAATTATGTATCTTGATTTTTTTAATATACAAAATAAACCTTTTGATTTAACTCCAAATACTGAGTTATTTTGTACCCTGCCGACCCATAAAGCTGCTTTGGAAGTTTTGTTATATAGCATAACTAATGAAGAAGGTTTTATAAAAATAACCGGTGAAGTTGGAACAGGAAAAACTTTACTATGCCGTTTGTTATTAAAAAACTTACCAGAAAACTTTGTTTCTGTTTATATTCCCAATCCTAATTTAAATAGCAAAAGCCTGCATTTACAAATAGCATCAGAGCTTGGAATTAATCAAAAAAATGTTTCTCAACAAGATTTAGTCGAATTAATATTTAAGAAATTAATCGAATTAAAAAAAGAAGACAAAAAAGCCGTTATTATCATCGATGAAGCACAAACCATTTGTGATAATACTATGGAGGCTATTAGATTATTAACTAATCTTGAAACAGAAGATGAAAAGCTATTACAAGTTGTAATGTTTGGCCAGCCTGAGCTTAATACCAAGTTAAATGCTTATAATATGCGGCAATTAAAGCAACGTATTGTTTTTTCTTATCATTTATCAATGTTAAATAAAAAAGAAGTGAAAATTTATATAAATCATAGGTTAGCAAAAAGTGGTTATACCTATGGCAACTTATTTACACGATCTGCATATAATTTAGTATTTAAATCTACTAAAGGCGTACCAAGATTAATAAATATTATTTGCCACAAAGCTATGCTTGCTGCTTTTTCACAAGGCCGCAAAAATATAACATTAAAAGACATTAAACGAGCAGTTAAAGATACTGAGTCTATTAAGTACCGTACTATTAGTCCGATAAATTTAATATTAACGACTATGTCAATAATGACTATAGTTTTAATGACTAATTTTAATTATCTTCAACAAATTATAAATATAAGAATATGAGCATAATAAACGAACTCTTAAATGAGATATCTGATAATAATAAAAAGAAAACGCGTTATACAAATATTTTGAACAATAATGTAGAAAGTAGGCGCCCAAATCTTGAATTTAGTGTCTCACTGTTATCAATAAATATAATTTTATTGCTTTCTGCTGCTGTAATTTACTTAGTTTTTTATACAAACTTTAATTTTCATCACTTTTTTGCAAAAAAAAATAAGCCCACTACTATTCCATTAGTTAAAAAATCTCCTCATTCAGTGCCAGCTCCTTTGGAAGAAAAAATTGTTGCTGAAAACGTATTAAAAATAGAAAAAGATCCTGAAGATGAGTTATATGAATTAGCAGAAAAAAATTATTCTAAGCATAATTTAGCAAGCACAGAAGAATTATTAACAAAAATTATTATTAATAATTCCAATAATAAAGATGCCAATAATTTATTAGTAAAAGCTTTATTCGCAGAAAATAATCCTTCTCGCGCTCTACATGTTATTAATAATATAGAAAAAAAATCAGATTTAAATGCGGCATTATATAAAGCCAAAATTCAATTATTAATTCAATCTAATAAAATAGCTGACGCAATTACTGAAATTGAAAATTTTTCAGAAAAATTTATTCCAGATTTAGAGCTAAATTACTTTGCTGCTAATGCGTATTTACAAAATAATGAGTTTGAAAAAGCTAATCAAAGATATAAGAGATTAACAGAAATTGATCCTAGCAATGGTGGTTCTTGGATGGGATATGCTATAACTTTAGAAGAGCTCGGAGCAACAAATTTAGCTGTTAATGCTTATAAAAGAGCAATAAATAGTCATAATATTAATAATGATGTAGAAATCTTTGCTCGCGAAAGAGTAAATACCTTAATTGGATAATATATGCGTTTAGGAGATTTATTATTACAAGCAAACCTAATAACTAATGATCAATTAGCTATTGCTATTGAAAAACAATTAAATAGCAAAAAAAAGCTTGGTGAAGTTTTAATTGATTTAGGATTTATTACTGAGACTGAATTGCTGCCCTTTATTGCTAAACAAATGGATATCGAATACGTTGATCTTCGCAATAAAAAAATAAACCTTGAAATAGCGCGTAAATTACCGGAAAAATTTTCTATTCGTTTTAAATCTTTGATTATAGATGAAAATCCCAAATATACTTTAGTTGGGATGGTTGATCCACTTGATATCTTTGCTCGCGATACTATCTCCTCTGTTTTACAAAGTTTTATTAAAATTGCAATTATAAGCCCTGCTGCATGGCAAGAAGAATTTTATAAAGTTTATCAACGTAAAGAAGAAATTAGTGAGTTAATTGAAGAATTATCTGGTGAGCTAGAAGAATATGACACCGAAATTCAACAATTTGGTGGAGAGATAACTGAGGAAGATGCACCGGTAGTACGATTAATTTTAACTTTATTTAAAGACGCCATTCAAACTGGCTGCTCAGATATTCATATTGAACCAGAAGTTAATCTAATTAGAATTAGAAAAAGGATTGACGGCGTTTTACAAGAAAAAATTCTAAAAGAACGCAATATTGCTGCTCCTCTTATTCAGCGATTAAAAATAATGTCAAACCTAAATATTGCTGAGCGTAGATTACCACAAGATGGCCGCTTCAATATTAGAATTTTACAACGCAGCATTGATGTACGTTTATCAACCATGCCAGTACAGTATGGTGAGTCTGTAGTTATGAGATTATTAGATCAAAGTGCTCCAGCCAGTGATATCGCAAAGCTTGGCTTAACAGAAACTAATCTTGCTGCTGTTAGTCGTATATTGGCGGCTCCAAATGGAATAGTCTTGGTAACAGGACCAACAGGTAGTGGTAAAACTACTACTCTTTATAGTTTTTTAAATCAACTTAACTCTCCTGGAGTAAAAATAATTACTGTTGAAGATCCTGTTGAGTATCGTATGGCGCGTATTAATCAGGTTCAAGTTAATACTAAAATTGAACTAACTTTTGCACGTGTATTACGTACTATTTTACGACAAGATCCTGATATTGTATTAGTCGGTGAGATTCGTGATGGTGAGACTGCAGAAATAGCTATGCGTGCTGCATTAACTGGTCACTTTGTAATGGCAACATTACATACTAACGATTCAATTAGTGCGGCTTTGCGCTTGATAGATATGGGAATTCCCCCCTACCTTACTGCATCAGCACTGCGCGCAATAATTGCACAACGTTTAGTGCGACGTATTTGTACAGAATGTATCGAAGAATACTCTCCAAGTTCAGCAGAAAAGCTCTGGCTTGACAGATATATTGGTGACAATAACACTATAAAACTAAAACAAGGTAAAGGTTGCAAAGCATGCGGTAAAACTGGTTACCATGGCCGAGTAGGGATTTATGAAATTTTAGAGCCAAATGCAGAAATTTTATCTTTACTTGCCCAAAATGAACAAATAGCCTTTGGAAAGGCTTGCGCTGAACTACCTAGCTTTACTTCATTAACAGAGCAAGCTCTAGAGTTAGCTATGAATGGAACAACTACTATACAGGAAGTTATGAAAGTTGCTGGAGAAATTAGTTAATGGCTATCTTCGATTATTTAGGAAGAGATTCTAATGGAATGATGCAAAAAGGACAAGTTGATGCATTATCTCTAGATGATGCAAAAAAGAAAATTTCTGCAAAACAAATAAATATTATCAGCCTAGCAAAAGCTGGGGGAGCTGGAGGGTTTGATTTAAACCTTAATATCAGCTTTGGTAAAAAAACTATTTCTCGCCAAGATCTACAGCTCTTTTGCCGTCAAATGCAAACTTTAATTGCGGCAGGTATTCCAATTTTACAAGGAATACAACAACTTTCAGAAGCAACGGTAAATCCTGGCTTTAAAGATGCCCTAAACGATATTGGGCTTAAGTTAAAAAGTGGTGATACATTATCTGATGCTATGGCCCGCTACCCAAATTACTTTTCCCGTTTATTTATTAACGTAGTAAAAGTGGGTGAAAGATCTGGTAATTTAGATAGCGCCTTTTCTGAATTACATAAATATATAGAGCTAGAAAATAGCTCTATGAAACGTGTATCTTCTGCAATCAGATACCCTATTATTGTAATAATATCAATTATTTTAGCAATTTTACTATTATCTACAGTAGTAGTACCGCAATTTGCCAAGATGTTTGCCTCTTTTAAAACAGAGTTACCACTACCAACTATTATTTTATTAAAAACATCGTACGTGATTATTAATTACTGGTATATGTTTATACTTGCTGTTGTTGGATTTATTATTATGATGAAACTTGTATTGGCTAATCCAACTGGTCATTATAATTTTGATAAATTTGTAACTAAAATTCCAATCATTGGCAAAATTATTTATAAAGTTTTGTTAGCCAGATTTTGTCGTTTAATGTCTTTACTATCAGGATCTGCAATACCAATTTTAGATGCAATCAACCTTACTGCTCGATCGGTTAATAACTTTTTTGTTGAGCGTCATTTATTAATAATAAAAGATAAAGTTGAACAAGGAAGCACTTTAAGCGCAGCAATGAAAAGTGAAAAAATATTTCCAATTTTAATGATGCAAATGATAGAAATTGGAGAAGAAACCGGCAATTTAGAGCATATGTTAGGCGAAGTGGCTAACTTTTATGAAAAAGAAGCTGATTTTGAACTTGATAAGCTAGGAGAAGCTATTGAGCCTATCTTGTTGATAGTAGTTGGTATTTTAGTATTAATGCTAGCATTAGGCGTATTCTTACCAATGTGGGATATGGTAAGTTTTGCAAAAGCTAGAGCTTAGTACTAAAATTTTAGTAACGTTTTTATAATTTAAAATATGGAGATAACATGGAAGCAATAAAAACCGGCAGCTTTAAACGCCAAAAAGGTTTTACATTAGTTGAGTTAATTATTGTAATTGCAATCGTTGGTATTTTGGCTGCATTTGCAATTCCAAGATTTATTGATTTACAAGATACAGCACGTCAATCAACTCTTAATGGGGTTAAAGCTGCTGTTATATCAGCTGCTAACCTAGCTAAAGCACAATGTTTGGCTAATGGCTCATCATGTAGCACTTCAGCTGCATCTGGTCAAAGTGTAACTATAGAAGGCCAAACTATTAACTTAGTTTATGGTTACCCTGCAGCAGCCTCAATTACTAGCGCGATAACTATTACTAGTGATATTACAACTGCAGTTGCAAGTGGTGTAACTACATTTACTTTAGGTAACTGTTCATTTACTTATACACAGTCTGCAGCAGCGAACTCTCCTCCAACTTTTGGGAACGTTTCTTGTAGTTAATGACAACGTCATTGCGAGCCTGAAAAGCAGGCGTGGTAATCCAGAATTTTAGATTGCCGCGTCGCTTTGCTCCTCGCAATGACACCTTTTTAGACTTTTAATTTCTTAGTTAATTCACAACTTCCTGCCAGTTACTAGCAGCAGAAAATCCAGGAAGAGACATTTTCCCAAAATCAACAAAATTACCAATTCCCCTAATTCTAATTTGAGTCCATGATGAGCCATCATAATGCCAAGTACGCCCGCTATTACCACCAATCCAAATATCATTTTGTGCAAAAACCTTAACTGCTGTAAAATTAGTATTACCAAGACTATTCGAGCGATTTATCCAAGAACCGCCGGTATATTCACCTAGAGCTCCACTATCTCCTACAGCCCAACCATAATCTGCAATTCCATCACCGTTAGTATCAATCATATCAATTGCATTTAAAGTTCTTTCATAATCAAAAACTTTGGTCCAATTACTAGTTGAGCTATCCCATTCATAAATTATTCCATCATTACCTGTTTGATCACGACCAACCACCCAAGCTTTTTGATTACTCGAATTACCACTAACATAAACTGCATTTAAATAATCAGCAATAAAAGTAGTAACATCTTGCCATACAGTACCGTTAAACTTTAAGACCACACCTCTATTATTACCTCCTGATCCTACAGCAAAACCTAGATCACCAATACCATCACCATCCGTATCAATAACATGAATATCCTCTAAATCATAAGCTTTATTATCTTGTACATACATAGAGCTACAGCTTCCAGCAGGTAATGATGAACCAGTTAATAATAAACACCAGGTATTAGTACTTTTAGTGTATTTTAAAATTGTATAGTTATCAGTTCCAGAGATTCTTTCTTCTTCACCAACTACCCACATTTCATCATTTGATACTATACTCACTCCAGTTAAATCTGGTCTATTATTATCTATTACACTTCTTATATCTGTTTCATTCCAAGTAAAATTACTTCCTAAACAACTTCCTTGTACTGGAGGAACTAAATTCCAGACCGTTGCTCTATCTCCAACAATCCAGCCATCATAAAAATTACCAAACTCTATATCATTACCATTATCCACCGTACTGTTAACTTCAGACCAAGTAATATTAATAGGATCTAATAGTTGAACCCCTCTTGAAGTGGTTAAACCCCAAACCATATTTTCTGGGGCATAATTTATTAAAAGATTACTTCGTGCATCGTAAGTGGTTGAATTTCCAACAAATCCATTTCCGGTAATACTCAAACAATTAATATCAAAAGATGATGTCGTTGCCCCGTTACCTACTGTTGAACTAGAAATTCCAGCAGCAGATAATTCCATTGCCGACTCAGCGATATATAATGACTGTAGCGCTGAAGTCATATTTTGTTGTATTTGTGTTGAAGTGCCCGCCAGATAATTTGCTGTTACAGCTAAAAAACTAAATACTAAAATTAAAACAACAGAAATTAATGATAAATATCCTTTTTGCTTAAATAAGTTTTTAACGGCGTTTGTAAACTGTTGTGACAAAATTATATGATCCTCCTGGAAATGAAACTCCTATATCCATATTTATATAAACTATATTTGCAATAACTGCAGTAGATGCACCAGAAATATTAAAAAATGTAAATGCTAAAGACGAAATACTGCTAATTAGTATTTGAGAACTTGCATTGGTATTATCTACTCTTACAATATTAACTCCAGTAAGTTGATATGTGATATCAACACCGTCTGCATTAACAAAACGAACTGCCGTGGCTGCAATACTAGTAAGACTTTGCATGCCACGAATTTCACGAGTCATCTGCGAAAATTGAACAAATGATTGATCATGAATCTGGCCCAAATTTTTTTGTGCATTATAATTTAACGAAAATTGCTGGAAAATTGTAACGACCGATAGCATTATTATTCCAAAAACAACTATGCTAATTACAACTTCAATTAAAGTATATCCAAGTATTTTTTTATGTTTATGCACTATTGGCAAAGGTTGCTGATAATCCATAAGTAGCATCTCCTGTTACTGATACAGTAATATTTTGAGTGGTTCCATTATTAACAATTGTGCTATCCACCGTATAACCTGAAACAGCTGATCCACAAACGGCTGGAGTTGGTGAAACAGTCTTGCAAATATCATAATTGGCTGGAGAAGAGCTATAGCCAATAACACGACGCTGTCCCAATATTATCTCCATTCTTCGCATCGCAAGACCTTGTGCAATAAACATTTTTTGTGGCCTGGCAATATTAATTAGCGCATTGCCAAAAGAATTAAAAATTCCAACAGCTGAAATACTAACCACAATAATAAAAACAATTACTTCTATTAATGATAAGCCTGCTATTTTTTTAATTTTCATATGTTATTTTTAAATAAATCCTGTTTCTGGGGCTACACTGATTGTCTGTGTTACTCCTCCTGGGGAAGTAATAATAATATTTGCTGCTGAAGATAATAGACCACTAACTGAATATGGACGACCTAGACCATTGAAAATTAATGTGTTACTAGTTAAATTAGTAGAAAAAGTTACTCCTGTCCCCAGTGAAATATTATTAGTACCAAAAACACCATGATCATATCGTGATCCACTAGAGTTCTCTATGTAATAACTCGTATTATTTATGATTATTCTATAGCGCTCATTACGTGCCATTGATAATGACTGAGTTAATTTTATATCACGAATTAATTGATCATAATTAGCCCCTGTAGATACTGCTGCTGTGGTAATAATTCTAGGAGCAAAAAATACTCCTAATATTGATAAAAGTACTATTACCGCTAATATTTCTACAATAGAAAATCCCGTATATTTCTTGCTATTTAATTCCATTTATTAAAAACTCTTCAAATTCTTGTTCATTTAATGGGTGGCTAAATATAAACCCTTGAATAATAGGACTATCAGACTTTAATAAAAATTCTAATTGCTCTTCTTTCTCAACCCCTTCACATACAACTTTAAGGTTCATATTTTTACCTAAATCTATAATCGACTTTAAAATTGCTGTGCTACCAGTTTCTTCAGAGTTTTCTCTTAATATTGAATCAATAAAATATTTATCAATTTTTAAAGTACTAATAGGTAAATCACTTAGTCGTGAAAAACTTGAAAATCCTGTACCAAAATCATCGATCGCTAATTTTATGCCATTAGAATCTAGATCAAAAAATTGCTTTGCAATATCACGATTTTTCCATAACTCATAAGCCTGTGTTTCAGTTATTTCTAGTTGCAAACAATTACCTGGAACTTTATGTTCTTTTAATAAATCATTAACGTAATTATAAAAATCAGCATCAATAAACTGTAGTAATGAAACATTAACAGACATTACAAAATCGTTAGTAACTAACTTTTTATCACGCCATTCAGCCAATTCTTCAACAGATTTCATTAAAACCCAGTTACCAATTTTTATGGCAAGCCCTGCGCTTTCAGCAATAGCTATAAATTCGCTAGGAAATATTTCACCTAAATCAGCACTTTTCCAACGTAATAAGGCCTCTGAACCAATAATTTTTTTAGATTCTGCATTTACAATCGGCTGAAATACTAACTCCATTTCATCATTGTCAATACTAACTCGCAGACCATCAATAATATTATTTTTACGATTAAATTCATCAAGCATGTATGGCGTAAAATAATTTACTACACTGCCATTTTCTTTGCGCAAATTAGCTAATGCTATTTCAGCTTTATTCAATAAATCTTCTGCTGAATCTGAATCTTGTGGATAACAGGAAATACCTACACGTACTTTGATAAAAATACGGTTTTGGTTAATTTCATATGAGCGAGATAAATTGCGCTGAATCTTCATCCCCCATTCACCAATTTCATAGTAACCATCAAAAGCTGTAAGCATTACAGCAAAAGTATCTCCCGATAAACGCGCTACTTGGCTCCCAGCAGGAAGAATATTAAACAATATTCTTACAATATCAATAAGAAGAATATCACCAATATGATGACCATATGAATTAACAAATTTAAAATTCTCGACATTTATGCACAAAACCCCCAAAACTCTATCTCGGCTGGGGGTTTTTAATACTTGTTTTTTGGCCTGATTAAGGTCACTTATTTTTTTATCTAAGAAAAAAATAAACCCATCATGATTTAAACTTTGCGTTAAAGGATCACGATATAAGTTAATTTCAATATCTTCTACTTTTAAAGTAGATATTGATTCCCTTTTTTGTATCGCTGCCAATATGATATCTTGCAAAAGTTGTGCTGAAACCCTGCTTTTTATAAAATAATCAGCAGCACCCATTTTTAATGCCTTAACTGCAACAGATTCATCACCATGATTCGTTAAAATTATTACTGGTGTTTTTTCATCAAAATCTACTGGTTTATTTCGTAATTCAGTCAAAAATTCAATACCATCCATATCTGGCATTAAATAATCTAGTAATATACAGTCAAAAATTTCGCCCTTTTTTAATAAATTTAAAGCCTCTTGCGCTGAAGAACAAATTTCTATTTCAAAAACATGCTCTGCTATTTTCTTTAGACTCTTTTGAGTTTTTTCTAAAAAAACAACGTCATCATCAATGCATAAAACTCTTTTAACTTCATGATTATTATTCATATATTTATCCCTATTTTGGCCATAAAATTAAAAATTTAGTTCCCTTATTTTCTTCAGACTCAACTGTAATCTTACCGCCAACTTTACCTATTATTTTTTTTACAATCGCAAGACCTATACCTGTAGATTTATCCTCATTATCATTGCTAGTTGTATAAAACATATTGAATATTTTCTTTATATTTCTTTTTGGTATTCCAACGCCATTATCAGAAATACTAAAAGAATAAAAATTTGGCTGCTCATCTGCAGATATAGAAATTTTTAAGTTATCAGTATTGGCATATTTAATAGAGTTTGTGATGATATTTTGAAAAACTTCCCGTAGTAACGTATGGTAAGTCGTAAATGTTGGAAGATTATTTTTTACAAAAATATCTTTATCTTCCCCGATATCATCACTTATTTCATCAATCAAAGAGCTTACATCTATCGATTCTACAGGAAAATCTTTTGTACCTATGCGAGAATAATGCAAAATACCATCGATCATTTTCTGCATTCGCGTAGATCGCTGATTTAATAAATCGATATAGCGCTTGCTATCATCAGACAGATTACTTCCCATATCTTCCGTTAGCATTTCAACTAAATCTCTAATATTTTGCAAAGGCGAACGTAAATCATGTGAAACTATATAAGCAAACTCTTGCAAACGATCATTAGCTTCATTTGTTTCTCGTAGTGATTGAAATAATTTATTTTTTTGTTGATAGGCTATATTTAGTAAAAGAACAACAGCTGATAATAAAAATATTACTAGTAATAATGAAAAAAAGATCACTATAGGAAATTTT